>PUNI01000087.1 GCA_003551745.1 Paracoccaceae bacterium
CCAGCGCCGCCTTCGCTCAGGGGGGCGGCCCGGCCCGCAACGTCATCCTGTTCATCTCGGACGGGGCCGGTTTTCACACATGGACCGCGGCGTCGTTCTTCCAGTACGGGCGCGCGCGCGGACAGGTCTACGAGCAGTTCCCGGTGCGCACGCTGATGACGACCTATCCGCTGAACACCTCCAGCGAGCCCACGGGCGACGAGATGGCCCAGATCAGCTACGACGCCGACGCCGGCTGGGATACCACGCCCATGGCCGGCAGCTTCGAGGGTCCGGTGCTTGGCATCGACTACCCCCACGGTTTCGCCGGCTACAACTACGTGCGACAGAACTTCACCGACAGCGCCGCCGCCGGCACCGCGCTTTCGGCCGGGCGGAAGACCTTCAACAACGCCATCAACTGGTCGAACACCGATCAGCCGATGCGGATGATCGGCGAGCGCGTGAAATCCACCGGCCGGGCGCTGGGCGTGGTGTCCTCGGTGCAGGTGACGCACGCGACGCCGGCCTCCTTCATGTGCCACAACCGCAGCCGCAACGATACGGTCGCCATGGGCCAGCAGATCCTCGACACCGGGCTCGCCGATCTGGTGATGGGTGCTGGCCACCCGATGTTCGACAACGACGGCCTCTACCAGCGCCCGGCCGACGAGCAGGCCTTCCGCTTTGTCGGTGGCCCCGACGCCTACACCAGGCTGGTGACCGGCCAGACCGACTACCACTTCTTCGACAAGAAGGCCGAGTTCGAGGCGCTGGCCGCCGGCTCGCTGCAACTGAACCGCGACAAGGTCTATGGCCTCGCGCCGGTGGCGAGCACGCTGCAGTATTCGCGTTCAGGCACCGACACCATGGGCGGGTTCAACCCCACCTCGCCCAGCCTCGTCACCATGACCAAGGGGGCCCTGAACTGGCTCGGCCGACAGGACAACGGCTTCTTCCTTATGGTCGAGGGCGGCGCGGTCGACTGGGCCTGCCACGGCAACCATCTGGGCCGGATGATCGAGGAGCAGGTCGACTTCGACCTCTCGGTGCAGGCCGCGGTGGACTGGGTCGAGGCCAACGGCGGCTGGGACGACACGCTGATCATCGTCACCACAGACCACGGCAACGGCATCCTCTACGGCCCCGAAAGCGACCAGTTCGCCTTCCAGCCGGTGGTGAACCGCGGCGCCGGCAACCTGCCCGAGGTGCAGTGGCATTTCGACCACCACACCAACGAGCTGGTGCCGGTCTGGGCCAAGGGGCCGGGCGCCGACCTGCTCAACGACTTCTCCACCGGCGAGGATACCAACACCGCGCTGGTGGGCTGGGGCGAGCAGCACCGTTACCACGACAACACCGACATCGCCAAGGCGATGGAAATCGTGATGAACGCCAGCGGCTGACGCCGGCCAGGCCAGTGTCGGGGGAGGCGCGGGCGCCGCGCCTCCCCGCATCTTTTCGGGAGAGATGTCGATGATCCGCCGCCTCTGTGCCGCCGCCGGCGCGCTCGTTAGTCTCGCCGCCCCGGCCGCCGCCGTCGATGGCGAACCTGTGCCGGTGCCCGGCCCTACCAGCACGACCTGCCAGGACGGCACGGTCTGGAACCCGGACCGCCGCGTCTGCGAGGCGCCGGAACGCTCCAGCATGGGAGATGACATGCTCTACGACGCCGCCCGCGAGCTGGCCTGGGCCGACCGCCCCGCCGACGCCCTGCGCGTGCTTGACGCCATGGCCGGGCAGGCCGACAGCCGGGTGCTAACCTATCGCGGCTTCGTCCTGCGCCGCGCGGGTGACTGGGGCGCGGCGCGCCGGGCCTATGAGGCGGCGCTGGCGGCCGACCCGGACAATCTGCTCGCGCGTTCCTACTTCGGGATGGGGCTGGTGGAGGGCGGCGACCTCACCGCCGCCCGCGCCCAGCTCGCCGAGATCCGTGCCCGCGGTGGCAGCGGCGGCTGGCCCGAGGCCGCGCTTGCCGAGGCGCTCCGCACCGGCACCGCCGGGCGCTACTGACGCCACGGGCGCATGCGGCCGGCCAAGGCTTGAACCGGCGGCGGGGCTGGGGCATGACCCTCGGGGTCTTCCCAGCCCGCGAGCGCCATGAACCGCATTTGCCATATCGAGATCGACGATTCCGGCCTGCCGCCGGCCACCCCCGAGATCGAGCAGGAGCGCAAGGTCGCGGTCTTCGACCTGCTGGAAGACAACAGCTTCGTGCTGCCGTCGCGCGACGGCCGGGCCGCGCCGCCGGGGCCATATCGCCTGAGCCTCGCCATCCGCGAGCGGCGGCTGGTGATCGAGGTCGAGACCGAGGCGGGGGAGACGGTGACGGCCTTCCACCTCTCGCTCGGCCCCTTCAAGCAGGTGGTGAAGGACTACTACCAGATCTGCGGCTCCTACTACTCGGCGGTGAAGACCCTGCCGCCCAGCCAGATCGAGGCCATCGACATGGCCCGGCGCGGCATCCACAACGAGGGCGCGCGGATCCTTCTCGAACGGCTGGAGGGCAAGGCCGAGCTCGACATCGATACGGCGCGGCGGCTCTTCACCCTGATCTGCGTGCTGCATTTCGGGGGCTGATGTGGCAGAGCCCCCGCCCACCGACCGCTTCCCGACCTCGGTGCTGTTCTGCTGCGACCACAACTCGGTGCGCTCGCCCATGGCCGAGGGCATGATGAAGAAGTACTACGGGCAGCGTGCCTATGTGCAGTCGGCCGGGGTGCGCAGCGACCGCGAGATCGACGGGTTCACCATCGCCGTCACCGACGAGATGGGCATCAAGCTCGACCGTCACCGCGTGCGCAGCTTCGACGAGATGGAGGAATGGGGCGACGATCTGGGCCAGTTCGACCTGATCGTGGCGCTGACGCCGGCCAGCCAGCGCCGGGCGCTGGAACTCACCCGTTATGCCCATATCGACGTGGAATACTGGCCGATCATGGATCCGGCCGGGCTGGGCGAGACCCGCGACGCCAAGCTGACGGCCTATCGTCAGGCCCGCGACCAGATCCGCGAGCGCATGCTCGCCCGCTTCGGCCCGCCCAGCGAGGACGGCGCCGATGACTGACGTCGCCGCCCGCACCCCCATGTCGGCCTGTTTCGAAGCCTGCAGCGCTGGCGCGCCCGGCGCGATGCGCGCGTGCGTCATCGAGGACGTGAAGCACCGCGTCACCCGGGGAGCCTTGCGGCACGGCAAGGGCGCGTTCGCCGCGTTCTACAGCCACATGGGCCGCAGCTATCGCGAGCGGCTGGAGGATCGGGTCATCCGCGTCGCCGAAAACGGCCGCCGCGCCGCCTCCGCCTTCACGATGCGGGGCGACGATGTCGCAACCGATCCGAGGCTGCCCAAGCCGCGCGGGCAGCGCCATGGCCTGCCGGCGGGGTCGTCCTGCACCCTGCGCGCCGGGCAGGTCGCGCGGATTACCACCCGCTGCACCCCGGAGGACCGGATCGCGCAGGTGTCGCGGTGAGCCTGCGCATCGCCCCGCTGACCGGCGCGGACCTCGAGGCTGCGCTCGACGACGTGGCGAGGCTCCGTATCTCGGTCTTCCGTGACTGGCCCTATCTCTATGACGGGGATCCCGGCTATGAGCGGCGCTACCTGCAGGTCTATCGTGACAGCCCGGCGTCGATCCTTGTGGGCGCCTTTTCGGGCGACCGTCTGGTCGGCGCCGCGACCGGCACGCCCATGGCCGATCACGCCGACGATTTCGCCGCCGCCTTTGCCGGCCAGCCCCATGAGATCGCCGAGATCTTCTATTGCGCCGAGTCGGTGCTGCTGCCCGAGTTCCGCGGCCAGGGCGCGGGCCACGCGTTCTTCGCGCAGCGCGAGGCGCATGCCCGCCGGCTTGGCTACCGCAAGGCCGCGTTCTGCGCCGTGCTGCGCCCCGATGACCACCCGGCCCGTCCGGCGGCCTATCGCCCGCTGGACGGCTTCTGGCGCGGCCGCGGCTATGCCCCGCTGCCCGGCGCCATCGCGCAGTTTGCCTGGAAGGATCTCGGCGCAACGGAGGAGACGCGCAAGCCCATGCAGTTCTGGCTGAAGGAACTCTGATGCCGCGCATCGCCGCCGCTGCCTGGCCGCTCGACTGGCTTGACGACTGGGCCGCCTATGAGACGAAGCTCGACCGCTGGGTGGCCGAGGCTGCGGGGCAGGGCGCCGATCTGCTGGTCTTTCCCGAATACGGGCTGATGGAGCTTGCCAGCCTCGGCGGCGCCGGGGTGGCCGGCGACCTGGAAGCCGCGCTGCACGAGGTGGCCCGACACCGGCCCGCCGCCGACGCGCTGCACGAGAGCGTCGCCCGCCGCCACAGGGTGCATATCCTCGGCGCCTCGGGACCGGTTTTCGCGGGGCCGCGGCCGGTGAACCGCGCCACGCTCTTCGGCCCAGACGGCCTGATCGGCCACCAGGACAAGCAGATCATGACCCGTTTCGAAGCCGAGGAATGGGATGTGCTGCCCGGCGGCCCGCTGAGCGTGTTCGACACCGCCCTCGGCCCGATCGGCATCCTGATCTGCTATGACGTCGAGTTTCCCCTGCTGGCCCGCGCGCTGGTCGAGGCGGGTGCCGAGATCCTGCTGGCGCCCTCCGCCACCGAGACGCTGGCGGGCTTCACCCGGGTCCGCGTCGGGGCGATGGCGCGCGCGCTGGAAAACCAGTGCGTCGTGGTGCATGCCCCCACCGTGGGTGATGCGCTCTGGTGCCCGGCCGTCGACCGCAACCGGGGCCGGGCGGCGATCTACGGCCCGCCGGATCGCGGCTGGCCGGAGACCGGGATCCTCGCCGAGACCGAGCTTGACCGCCCGGGCTGGGCGATGGCCGATGTCTCGCGCGACGCCATCGCCGAGGTGCGGCGCGCGGGCGGCGTGCTGAACCACCTGGACTGGCCCGCCCACGTCGTCCGCGCCGGCCGGCTGGCCGGCGCCACGCGGTCACAAAAGCCTTGAATAAAAGGCCTCACACCGCCATTTAGCGCGCAGGCGCGCGCGCTTCACGCGCGCTGGCGAATGCTGGAGTGACCATGGCCAAGGAAGAAATGCTCGAATTTCCCGGTGTCGTGAAGGAACTCCTGCCGAATGCGACGTTCCGGGTCGAGCTGGAGAACGGCCATGAGATCATCGCCCATACGGCAGGAAAGATGCGCAAGAACCGGATCCGCGTGCTGGCGGGCGACCGCGTGCAGGTCGAGATGACGCCCTATGACCTGACCAAGGGCCGCATCAACTATCGTTTCAAGTAGCGGCCCGGTGCGGCTGATCCTGGGCTCGGCGAGCCCGCGCCGGCGCGATCTGCTGGCGCAGATCGGGGTGCGTCCCGACGCGGTGATCGGCCCCGAGATCGACGAAACCCCCCGCAAGGGCGAGTTGCCGCGCGCCTATTGCGCGCGGATGGCCAGGGAAAAGGCGGAGGTGGTCGCGGCCGCGCCCGGCGATCTGGTGCTTGCCGCCGACACCACCGTGGCGTTGGGCCGGCGCATCCTCGGCAAGCCCGCCGATGCCGGCGAAGCGGCGGCCTTCCTTGTGGCGCTGTCGGGGCGGCGCCACCGTGTGATCACGGCGGTCTGCCTGCGCCGGGGCGGGCAGCTGTGGGCGCGCGAGGTGGAAAGCGCGGTGAAGATGAAGCGGCTCTCGGATCTCGAACTCAACGCCTATCTCGCCAGCGGCGAATGGCGCGGAAAGGCCGGCGGCTACGGCATCCAGGGGCTGGCCGGCGCCCTCGTGCCCTGGCTCTCGGGCAGCTTCACCGGGGTTGTCGGCCTGCCACTGGCCGAAACCGCGGCGCTGCTGGGCGCGGCTGGGTATCCGCTCTGGCGAGCCGCATGAAGGGCACGCTGGCCGTCCTCGGCACGCTCGGGGGCCGCCAGGCGGCCGCCCTCGTCACCGACGGGGCGCTGCAGGAGCTGCTGGTGGCGCAGGATCCGCCGGCGCCCGAAGCGATCCTGCGCGGCAAGCTTGGCCGCCCGGTCAAGGGCATCGGCGGCGCTTTCGTGGAGCTGCCGGACGGCCAGCGCGGCTTCCTGCGCCAGCCGAAGGGTTTGCGCCCCGGTGCGCCGGTGCTGGTGCAGGTGGCCGGTGTCGCCGAGCATGGCAAGGCCGTGCCGCTGACCGACCGGCTGCTCTTCAAGGGCCGGCTCGCGATCCTCACCGCCGGCGCACCCGGCGTGAACGTCTCGCGCGCGCTGCGCGACGAGGATCGCCGTGCCGCCCTCGCCGCGGCGGCGGAGGCCGCAGTTGCCGGCGCCCCGGTCGAGCTCGGTGCGATCCTGCGCACCGCCGCCGAGGCGGCCGACCCGGCGTGCGTGGCTGCAGAGATCGCTGAATTGCGCGGCGCGGCCGAGGAGGTGCTCGGCGCCGCGTCCGGCCCACCGGCGCTGCTGCGCGCCGCTCCCGGGCCGCATGAGATCGCCCTGCGCGACTGGCCGGCTGCGGACACGCTGGTGGAGGCCCCGGATGCCTTCGTCACCAGCGGCGTCGACGGGCAGATCGCCGCGCTGCTCGAACCCGAGGTGGCCCTTCC
>PUNI01000362.1 GCA_003551745.1 Paracoccaceae bacterium
GGCGGGGCGGTGCCGCGGCAGGACTGGGAGGGCGCGATCCAGCTGCACGACGGGCGCCACCTGCTGTGCCGGCTGACGCCGCTGGCCGGCGGGGCGGTGCTGGTCGGCTTCCGGCCCGCCACCGTCTGTGCGCCGGGCCTCGCCGCCGCCGGGCAGTCACCCGCCCCGTCCGCTGGCGCCGAGGATGCGGCAGCGGATAGAGATGGCGCCATGGCCCTGGCGGTGAAGGGCGCGTCGGACGCTCTGGTCGCCCGGGCACCGGCAGCGGAGTCATCGACCGGCTGACGCGCAGGTTTCCTTGCAGGGGCCTGGCGTCAGTTGCGCGCGGGGCCGCCCCGGTTCGCCCCGGAGTCGTGTCCGGCGGTCAGGAGCCGGTGGCGCGGCTGCCCTGAAGGCGCGCGCGCAGCGCGGCGGCCTCGGCGCGGGCGTCGCGCAGCCCCTCCATCGCCGCGGCCAGTTCGGCCTCGGTCTGCACCAGCTGGTTGGTGAGCTCCGCCTCGCGCTCCTGGACATAGGTGATCGCCTGGTCGCGCAGGTCCTCGGCCTCGTGCAGCGCCGCGGCCATGCGGTCAAGCTCGCCCATGTCGCTGTCGGTGACGCGCAGGAAGCGGTGCAGCAGCCAGTAGGTGAACCAGCCCAGCGCAAAGGCGGCGAGCAGCACGACAGCGGTGACGACAATGAACTCGGTGCGGTTCATCGGCGCCGGGGCGGGCAGGGCTGGAGCGTCTCGGACACGGCGGGCGGGCCTCCGGTTTCGCGGGCGGCTCAGTCGCCCGCGGGGCGGGGGCTGGGCCGCACCGTTTCCTCTTCGGCGATGGCGACGGGGATTTCAAGATCGGCCTCGTCGGCGGGGTCGCGCGGCTCCGGCGGCACGCGCAGGGTGAACTCGATGCGGCGGTTGGCCTCGCGACCCTCGGCGGTGGCATTGTCGGCGATCGGCCGGGTGGCCCCGTAGCCGAGCGCGTCGATCGACGAGACCAGCACGCGCCGGGCGGCGAGCGCGTCGCGCACCGCCTCGGCCCGGCGCTGGGAAAGCTGCAGGTTCATCTCGGCGCGGCCCTGGCTGTCGGTGTGCCCGGCGATTTCCAGCGGCAGCTCGCCGCATTCGAATAGCGCCTCGGCGATGGCGTCGAGCGTCTCGGCCGCCGCGTCGTCGATGCGCGCGGAGCCGGGGTCGAAGGTGATCTGCCGCTCGGCCAGGATCTCGCGGATGCTCTGCACGCAGCGCTCGGGCGTGGGCGCCATGGCGACCGGGTCGAGCCGCTCGTCATAGGCGACGTCGATGCGGAAGACCTGGCCGCGGCCCAGCTTGTCGGCCAGAAGCCCGGCCAGCGCATCACCGATGTCCGGGTTGCCGCTGCGGCCCTGCACCTCCAGCCGGTCGGGAAGGACGATGACGCGGCCGTTGTGCAGTTCGGCCAGCGCCTCGATGCCGGTCATCACCCGGCGCGGCCAGCCCTCGGGAAGCGTCTCGTCGAGCCGGGCGGACATCTCGACGGCGTTGGTGCCGAAGCGCGCCTTGGCGAGCCCCTGCACCGCGTCGCGCATCTGCGCGTCCGTGAGGATGCCCGACAGCGTCACCGCGCCTTCCTCCGACAGCGTGGCCGTGAAGCGGACCGGGCCGTCGTCGGCGTCGTTCTGCGGTGTCAGGGCCGGCAGGCGGGTGCCGCTCAGCGCAAAGACCTCGGGCAGCCGCGCGTCGAGCCGGCCGACGGCGGCGTCGAAGTCTTCCTGCGCCACCGTGTGCGGAACGATCAGCGAGACATCGGTATCCGAGAAGGTGACGGTGCCGGCGCCGAGCCCTGCAAGCACGCCGATGGCGGTCTCGGCGGCCGCGGCCCAGTCGGGCGAGGGCACGCCCAGCCCGAGGATGCAGCTCACCTGCCCGGTGACGCCGGCGGCCGCCGCCGCAGCGAGGATGCGGTCGCGCGCGGCCTCGGTGTCGGCGGCGCAGGCATCGAAGCGCGCGCCGCGCTCGTCGATCACGAAGCGCAGCGTGAAGGGGGTCACCACCGGACGCGGGGCGGACAGCTCCAGCGCCACGGCGAGACCGGCAGGGGCGGCGCGCGCCAGTTCCGTCTCGAGCCGGCGGCGCTGGTCGCGGCCTTCGGTGATCGCGGTGACAGCGACCCGCTCGGCGTCGATGGAGATCTTCGAGCGCGGCAGCAGTGCCAGCGCGGCGAGGCCGAAGTCGACCGCCGCCTCCCAGCCCGGCGGCACCGCGTAATCGGCGTCCTCCAGCATGTCGGCCACCTCACCGCCGCCGGCGGCGCGGCGGATGCGGTCGCGCAGGGCGTCGCGGCCGATGGCGGCCGGTACCAGGCCGATCAGCGACACTTCCTGGTCGTTGCGCAGGATCTCCAGCGAAAAGCGCGGCGGGGCGAGCGCGGCGGCGTCGGCGACCTGCATCTCGTCGATCACCCGGGCGGCATCGACGACGCCGGCGGCCAGGGACAGGGCGCGGAACCGCTCGGCCTCGCTGGCCGCGGTGCCGGTGAGCGTGACGAGCAGCCCGTCGGTGGAGATCTCGGCCCAGTCGACGCCGGCCTCGGCGAATTTCCCGGCGATGCCGCGCGCGCTCTGCCGCTCGATCACCCCGACCGCCCAGACCGCCCCGGCGAAGGCCAGAAGCGCGGCCAGACTGAAGGCCGCCAGCATCGCCATCAGGCGCATCTGTCGTGGGGTGAAAGCGCCGGGGCGCAGCGGGGAGCGGGCCATTGCAAAGCCTCGGGCAGACCGGATTCGCCTCCGCCTAGAGCGGCCGGCGCGTGGGCGCAATCAAAGGAAAAGTGAGCCGGCGAAAAGCAGCGCAGCCAGCAGGCCGGCATCCCGGTTCGACCGGAAGAGCCGCAGGCAGCCGTCGCCATCGTCGGGATCGAGCTGCGCCAGTTGCCAGGCCAGATGCGCACCGAAAGCCCAGACGCCGAAGAGCGCGACCAGCAGCGCCGGCAGGCTGGCCTTGGGCACCAGCGCCAGCACCACCGCGGCCGTCATCAACAGCACTGCCGCGATCAGAAAGCCCCGCAGCCAGACCCTCGTGCGCTCGCCGAAGAGCCGCGCGGTGGATTTCACCCCGATCAGCGCGTCGTCCTCGCGGTCCTGATGGGCATAGATCGTGTCGTAGAAGATCGTCCAGGCGATGCCGGCGAGATAGAGGAGCACCGGGGCCAGGCTCACCGAGCCGGTCTGCGCCGCCCAGGCGAGGATCGCGCCCCAGTTGAAGGCAAGCCCCAGGAAGATCTGCGGCCACCAGGTGAAGCGCTTGGCGAAGGGATAGATCGCCACCAACGCCAGCGAGGCGATGCCGAGGAGGATCGCGGTCGGGTGGAAGGTGAGCAGGATGGCGAAGGCCAGCAGAGACTGCAGCACGATCCAGGCCAGCGCACCGCGGACGCTCACCTGCCCCGAGGGGATCGGGCGCGAGCGGGTGCGGGCCACCGCGCCGTCGATGTCGCGGTCGGTGATGTCGTTCCAGGTGCAGCCCGCGCCCCGCATCAGGAAGGCGCCAAGGGTGCAGCCGGCGATGATCCAGACCGTCAGCCAGCCCGCGCTGCCGGGTTCGGAGGCGGCCGCGAGCAGCACGCCCCATAGGCAGGGGATCAGCAGGAGCCAGGTGCCGATCGGCCGGTCGGCCCGGGACAGGCGCAGATAGGGCCGCGTGGCGGGCGGCGCCCAGCGGTCGACCCAGTTGCCGGGCGGGGCGTCGGCCACCCGGCCCTCGGCCTCTGGCGCGGAAGTCTCGCGGGTCATATGGTCCGGCCCCATGGCTGGGATGTCCAAGGTGCGGCTCTTTGTAGAGCACCCTCTGGGGGCGGGGCAATGCGTCCCCCTGACCGGAGCGCAGGCGCATTACCTGTTCTCGGTGATGCGGCTGGGGGAGGGCGACGGGCTCGCGCTCTTCAACGGGCGCGACGGGGAGTGGCGTGCGCGCGTGGCCGAGGTGGGGAAGAAGGGTGGGGCGCTCGCCTGCGAGGCGCGCACGGCGCCGCTGCGCCTGCCGCCGGATGTCTGGCTGATGTTCGCGCCGCTGAAGAAGGCGCGCACCGATTTCATCGTCGAGAAGGCGGCCGAGCTGGGCGTGCGCCGCATCCTGCCGGTGGCGACCGGGTTCACCGGCGCCGAGCGGATCCGCCGCGACCGGCTGCAGGCCCATGCCGTGGAGGCGGCCGAGCAGTGCGGCGGCACCTTCGTGCCGGAGGTGGCCGAGCTGGCGCCGCTGGCGGCGGTTCTGGAGGGCTGGGATCCAGCGCGGCGGGTGATGTGGTGCGACGAGGCGCGGGTGGGGATGGCGGTGGCCCTGGATCTGCCGCCGGGGCCCTGGGCGGTTCTGACGGGCCCGGAGGGCGGCTTTTCCGAGGCCGAGCGCGCCCGGCTCGCGGCGCTGCCCTTCGTGGTGCCGGTCAGCCTCGGCCCCCGCATCCTGCGCGCCGACACCGCGGCGGTGGCCGCGCTGGCGCTGTGGCAGTTCCACTGCGGGGACTGGCGGTGAGCTTCCTGCGTCCCGAGATCGCGGCCGCGCTGCACCGCTGGCGCGAGGCGCTGGCGGGGCTGGGGGCGGCGCTGGTGGGCGCCTGGCTCGCCACGTTGGGGGGCTGGTTCTTCTTCGGGCTCGGGCTCCTGGTGGTGCTGGCCGGTCTGGCGCTGGCCTTGGCGTCGGTGCGGCGGCAGCGGTTCGAGCCTTCGGGCGGCGCGCCGGGGATCGTGCAGGCGGTGGAAGGCCAGATCGCCTATTTCGGCCCCGAGACAGGCGGTTTCGCGGCGCTGACCGAGGTTGAGGAGCTGCGGCTGGAGCCCGGGCCGCAGGGCCACAGCTGGGTGCTGGTGCAGCCGCAGGGCACGGTCGAGATCCCGGTGGCGGCGCAAGGGGCCGAGCGGCTGTTCGATTTCTTCGCCGCCCTGCCGGGGATCGACATGGCCGCGCTGCACACCGCGCTCGGCCGGCCGTCGGAGCGTCCTCAGGTGCTGTGGCGGCGGACGGCGCGGCCGGCCCTGCGCTGAGCCCGCCTTGACACCTCCGCGCCCCCGCGCAACGTGGGCGCCGCAGGCAGACCGGAGCGCGGCCCCATGTCCATCCCACAGTCCGGCGGCGGGCCGATCGAACGGCGCGAGCAGCTGGTGGAGTATCTCGCGGCCGGCTGCAAGCCGCGCGACGCCTGGCGCATCGGCACCGAGCACGAGAAGTTCGGCTATTGCCGCGATACGCTGAAGCCGCTGCCTTATGAGGGGCCGCGCTCGATCCGGGCAATGCTGGAGGGGCTGCGCGACCGCTTCGGCTGGGCGCCGGTGATGGAGGCCGGCCGCATCATCGGGCTGGAGAAGGACGGCGCCAACATCAGCCTCGAGCCGGGCGGACAGCTGGAGCTTTCCGGTGCGCCGCTGGAGACCATCCACCAGACCTGCGACGAGGTGAACGAGCATCTGCGCGAGGTGAAATCCGTGGCCGACGACATCGGCGCGGCCTTCATCGGGCTCGGCGCCGCGCCGATCTGGACCCATGCGGAGATGTCGATGATGCCGAAGGGCCGCTACCGGCTCATGACCGACTACATGGGCCGCGTCGGCACCCACGGCCTGCAGATGATGTACCGCACCTGCACCGTGCAGGTGAACCTCGACTTCGCCAGCGAGGCCGACATGGTGCAGAAGCTGCGGGTGGCGCTGGCGCTGCAGCCGGTGGCGACCGCGCTCTTCGCCAACTCGCCCTTCTTCGAGGGCCGGCCGAACGGGCATCAGAGCTGGCGGTCGCGGATCTGGCGCGATCTCGACCCCGACCGCACCGGCATGCTGCCCTTCGTCTTCGAGGAGGGCTTCGGCTTCGAGCGCTATGTCGGCTATGCGCTCGATGTGCCGATGTATTTCGTCTATCGCGACGGCCGCTACATCGACGCCACCGGGCAGAGCTTCCGCGATTTCATGGCCGGCCGGCTGCCGGCGCTGCCCGGCGAGCTGCCGACCCTGTCGGACTGGGCGGATCATCTGACCACGATCTTCCCCGAGGCACGGCTCAAGCGCTTCATCGAGATGCGGGGCGCCGACGGCGGGCCGTGGCGACGGCTCTGCGCCCTGCCGGCGCTCTGGGTGGGGCTTCTCTATGACAATACCGCCCTGGCCGCCGCCTGGGACCTGGCGAAGGGCTGGGACGCGGAGTTGCGCGAGGCGCTGCGGGTGGCCGCGAGCGTCGACGGGCTGCGCGCCGAGGTGGCGGGGGTGCGGATGCTCGATCTGGCCCGCACGGTTCTTGCCGTCGCCGAGGCCGGGCTGAAGGCGCGGGCGCGGCCGGGCGCGGGCGGGCTTCTGCCCGACGAGACGCATTTTCTCAACGCGCTGAAGGAAATCGTCGCGACCGGGCGCAGCCCGGCCGACGAGCTGCTCGACCGCTACCATGGCGACTGGGGCGGCGATCTGACCCGGATCTACGCGGACTACAGCTATTGAGAGGAGCGCCGCCGGCCGGGGGCCGGCGTCGCGCGCGCCCCGGCGGCGCCCA
>PUNI01000297.1 GCA_003551745.1 Paracoccaceae bacterium
GCGCGATCCGTCGGCGCGGCCCTTCCTGTCGATCCGCGGCGTCACCAAGGAATTCGGTCTCTTCACCGCCGTCGAGGACGTCAGCCTCGACATCTTCCGGGGCGAGCTCTTCTGCCTGCTGGGTGCCTCGGGCTGTGGCAAGTCCACGCTCCTGCGCATGCTGGCGGGCTTCGAGGGGCCGACGGCGGGGCAGCTGCTGCTCGACGGCCAGGACATGGCGGCCGTGCCGCCGCATCGGCGACCGACCAACATGATGTTCCAGTCCTACGCGCTCTTTCCCCACATGACGGTGGAGAAGAACGTCGCCTACGGGCTCCTGCGCGAGGGAATGGGCAAGGCCGAGGCTTACGGCCGGGTCGCCGAGATGCTGAAGCTCGTCAAGCTGGAGGCGCTGGCGGCGCGCAAGCCGCACCAGCTCTCCGGCGGGCAGCGGCAGCGGGTTGCGCTGGCCCGCGCGCTGATCAAGCGGCCGAAGCTGTTGCTGCTGGACGAACCGCTCGGCGCGCTCGACAAGAAGCTGCGCGAGGAGACCCAGTTCGAGCTGGTGCGCATCCAGGAGACGCTGGGCACCACCTTCATCGTCGTCACCCACGACCAGGAAGAGGCGATGACCATCGCCACCCGCATCGGCATCATGCGCGACGGCCGGATCGTGCAGGTGGGCGAGCCGCGCGAGATCTACGAGGCGCCCGACACCCGCTATGTCGCCGATTTCATCGGCTCGGTGAACCTGTTCGAGGGCAGGGTGGATGCCGCGGCGCCGGATGCAATGCGGATCGTCACCCCCGACATCGGCCCGGTGATCGTGCCGCCGCAACCGGGGCTGAAGGCCGGGCAGACGGTGTGGATCGCGCTGCGACCCGAACGCATCGGCCTTTCGCACGAAGAGCCCACCGCGCAGAACCGGTTTCAGGCGACCGTCGAGGATGTCGGCTACATGGGCCAGCTCTCGGTCTACCGGCTGCGGCTGCCGGGCGGGCGGCTGGTGCAGGCGACGCTCTCGAACCGGCTGATGGACGACGCCCCGATCAGCTGGGACGAGCAGGTCTGGGCCAGCTTCTCGCCTGCCGCTGCCAAGGTGCTGACCGAATGAGCGCGCCGGCCAGCCCGTCCGACAGCGCCACCGAGACGCCGGCGGCTCCGCGCGCGCCGCTGCGGTCGCGCCTCGGGTTTTCCGGCCGCACCCTCGTGATCGCCGTGCCGATGCTGTGGCTCCTGCTGTTCTTCCTGATCCCGTTCTTCGTGCTGGGCAGGATCTCGCTGTCCGACCCGATGCTGGCGCGGCCCCCCTACACGCCGCTGTTCGACCGCGGCCCCGACGGCGTGCTCGAATTCCTCGGTGATCTGGAGAACTACGCGCTGCTCTGGGCCGACACGCTCTATCGCAACGCCTATCTGTCCTCCATCGGGATTGCCTTCACCTCGACCGTCTTTGCGCTGCTGATCGGCTATCCCATCGCCTATTACATCGCTCGCTCGCCCGAGCCGCGGCGTACCATCCTGCTTCTGCTGGTGATCCTGCCGTTCTGGACGTCCTTCCTGCTGCGCGTCTATGCTTGGATGGGCTTTCTCCAGCGCGAGGGGCTGATCAACAGCTTCCTGCTCTGGGTGGGGGTCGTCGACGCGCCCTTGCAGATGATGCAGACGACCTTCGCCGTGCAGCTGGGCATCGTCTACACTTACCTGCCGTTCATGATCCTGCCGCTCTATGCCAATCTCACCAAGATCGACGACGCCTTCTTCGAGGCGGCGGCCGATCTCGGCGCATCGCCGCTCGTGACCTTCCTCACCGTCACGCTGCCGCTGTCGATTCCCGGCATCATCGCCGGCTGCATGCTCGTGTTCATCCCGGCCATCGGCGAATACGTGATCCCGGCGCTTCTGGGCGGGCCCGACACGTTGATGATCGGCCGGGTGCTGTGGGACGAGTTCTTCTCGGCCCGCGACTGGCCGGTGGCGGCCTCGGTGGCGATCGTGATGCTGTTTCTCGTGGTTGCTCCGGTGATGTGGCTGCAGGACTACCTCGACCGGCGGGGTCTGAAGGGATGAGGAAGGGCTGGACGCTGCCGATCCTCGCCGGTCTGGGCTTCGTCTTCCTCTATGCGCCTATCGTCGCGCTGGTGGTGTTCTCCTTCAACGAAAGCCGGCTGGTCACGGTCTGGGCCGGCTTCTCGACGCGCTGGTATGTGGCGCTGTTCACCGACCGGCAGATCCTCAACGCGGCCTGGGTGTCGCTGCAGATTGCCGTCGCCTCGGCCACGCTGGCCTCGATCCTCGGGGTGCTGGCAGCGCTGGTGCTGGCCCGGTTCGGGCGGTTCCGGGGTCGGCTGCTGCTGACCGGCATGACCACCGCGCCGCTGGTGATGCCCGAGGTCATCACCGGGCTCTCGCTGCTTCTGCTGTTCGTGTCGATGGAGCAGCTGATCGGCTGGCCGGCGGGGCGCGGCAAGCTGACCGTCATCATCGCCCACACCACCTTCTGCCTCGCCTTCGTCGCCGTCATCGCCCAGTCGCGGCTGCGAGACATGGACAAGTCGCTGGAGGAGGCGGCGCAGGATCTCGGTGCGGGCCCGGTTCGGGTTTTCTTCGACGTGACGCTGCCGGTGATCGCGCCCGCCATCGTCGCCGGCTGGCTGCTGGCCTTCACGCTGTCGCTCGACGATCTGGTGATCGCGAGCTTCGTCTCGGGCCCCGGCGCCTCGACCTTGCCGATGGTGGTGTTCTCCAAGGTCCGCCTCGGCGTCTCGCCCGACGTCAACGCGCTGGCGACCATCATCATCGCCTTCGTGGCGGTATCGGTCGCCCTCGCGGGGTGGCTCCTCTATCGCCAGGCGAGACGCCGCGCGCGCCGTGAGTAAGGGCGTCACCCAAGTCCGCTGCATCGGGCAGTGGCATTCAGCCACAGCCGGGCGGCGGACAGACTTGGCGCCGACTCGATCCCGCAACAGCTCATATGCTGCGCGACAACCATTCCGCTGGACGGCGCGAGATCCGATTTGCCGGCGGCTCGAGGTGGAGCGATCAGGCCCCCATGCCCATGCCGAGTCGCATCAGGCCGCGGCGCACCGGGGCGATGCCGTAGAGCAGGTTGAGCCCGGCGGCGCGGGCGTCCCGCAGGGGCCGGGCGCCCGCGATCGACGCGCGGTTGAGAAGGTCGATCCCGAAGACGCGCATGCGCACCTCGGGATACCGCGCCCGGTGATAGCGCGCGAGCATCTCCGGCGTGCCGAGTGTTCCCGGCGCCTCCTCGGCCAGGCGCAACAGCGTGCCCAGATCCGCAAGCGACATGTTCAGCCCCTGCGCGCCGATGGGCGGCACCACATGGGCGGCCTCGGCCATCAGCGCGGTGCGTTCGCCGTGGAACCGTTCGGCCAACTGGCTGATGATCGGCCAGACGGTGATGCGCGAGGCCAGCTTCAGCGGGCCGAAGAGCCCGACCGACCGCGCGGTCATCTCGCTCTCGAAATCCTGGGGCGGCAGGGCGAGCAGCCGCCGTATCTCGGCCCCCCGCTCCATCCAGACGATGGCCGAACAGGGCCGCCCCTCGTGGTCGGGCAGCGGAACGAGGGTGAACGGCCCGCCGGTGCGGTGGATCTCGGTCGAGACGTTGCCGTGCGGGGTGGGGTGGGTGACGGCGAAGGCCAGCGCCTTCTGGCCATAGCGCAGCGTTGTGACGCCGATTCCCAGCGCCTCGCGCATCGGCGAGTTGCGCCCGTCGGCGGCGACCAGAAGCCGGGCGGCAACGCTGCTCCCGTCGCTCAGCGTCACCAGTGCGGCGCTTTCGCGGGTTACGAGGCGCGCTGTGCCGACGCCAGGGCGGAATGCGACGTTGGGTAGCGCCGCAATCTGGGCGAGGAACTCGCGACGCAAGAGCCAGTTGGGCAGGTTCCAGCCGAAGGGCTGGTCGGAGATGTCGGCCGCGTCGAAGTCGTGACAGACCCGAGGTTCTGGCGCTGGCCCGCCGGCATCGATGATGCGCATCACCTGCAGCGGCGTGGCATGGGGCGCGAGGCGCGCCCAGAGGCCGATGCTGTCGAGCAGTTTCACCGAGGGTTGCAGGAGCGCCGTGGTGCGCAGATCGGCACCGTCCTCGTCGCGCTCGATGACCGGCGGGGCGGGATCGACGCAGAGCACCGAAAGCCCGGCTGAACCGAAGCCTGCCGCTGCGGCAAGCCCGGCCACGCCGCCGCCCGAGATCACGACGTCGAACTGTTCCCGCATCATCTGAGGCCTCCCTGCGCCCACCTGAGGATAGGCCGGCATCGCGCGCGCTCCAAGGGGTGCGCCGGTCGGCCGCGCTTCAGCCGCGGGTCATGGCGACCAGCATCACCAGACAGAACGGCGCAAGCAGAAGAAAGGGCACCACCACCGCGGCGAGCCCCCAGTTCGCCGCGGCGAAAACCCAGAGTGTCAGAAGGATGACGGCCAGATACCACTTGTTGTCCGCATCGCCCTCGAGCACCTCACGGGCGATCCGTCCCACCAGAGGGATGGCATATACGCTGCGGTGCAGCATTGTTGCTTCGGCCATTGCTGAGTCTCCAAATCATGTTCGGAGAAACACATAGGGCATGTTGTACGTATTCGGAATGCGGCATGTTGCACTGCGGCATCTTGCGCGTCGATCATACCAGGCGGGTCAGGAAACCCGCCAGATCGTCGGTGTGGTGATGCACATGCGGCGCGGGCGTCGCCTCGGGCGCGACATGAACGGTGCGCATGCCGAAGGCGTGCGGCGCCACGAGATTGCGCGGATCGTCCTCGAACATCGCCGCCTGCTCCGGCCTGATCGCGGCTGCGGCCAGCACGGCCTCGTGTGCCTCGGGCAGCGGTTTCGGGCGAAAGCCGGTGTGCTCGACGCCGAAGACGGCCTCGAAGAGCCCGCCCAGCCCGCGGGCCTCGAGAACCCGGCGCGCATAGGGCGCCGAGGCGTTGGTGTGCACCACCCGGCGGCCCGGCAACGCCGTGATGGCCGCGCGCAGCGCCGGATCCGGGGAGAGTGTGTCGAGGCAGATGTCGTGGACGTCCGCCAGATACAGATCCGGGTCGACGCGATGATGGGCCATCAGCCCGGCCAGCGTGGTGCCGTAGCGGTGCCAGTATTCCTTGCGCAGGTGATTGGCCGCAGCCTCGTCGAGGCCGGTTGCGGCCATGACCTGCGCGGTGATGCGAATGTCCACCTGATCGAACAGACGCGCCTCGGGGGCGTAGAGCGTGTTGTCGAGATCGAAGACCCAGGCGGTGACATGTGCAAAATCGTGCTTGGGCATGGCAGGAGGGTAGGGGGCGACTTGGGGCGCCGCAAGGCGGGCTTGCGCCGCTGTGGCTGCCGCGCATAACGTGTCGCAGCCATCACGGAGAAGAGCGCATGAGCGAGCTGCGCAACGGGCAGTCGGATGCCTATACGCTGGTTCTGGAAGCGATCGACATCGGCACCTACAAGCCTGGCGACCGGCTGGTCGAATCCGAACTGGCAGAGCGCTTCGGGGTGTCGCGAACCCCGATCCGCGAGGCGCTGCAGCGTCTCGAGACCCAGAGCCTACTGGTCCGCGACGGCCGCAGCCTGATCGTCGCCTCGCTCGATCACAACCAGCTCGCCGAGCTCTATGTGGTGCGCGCCGAGCTGGAGGGTCTGGCCGCCCGGCTGGCCGCCCGCCACGCCACCGAAGAGGAGATCCGCGTGCTGCGCGACATGGTCGAGGCCGACCGCCGCCTGATCGAGCAGCCCGACGCGATGAGCCGCGCCAACCGGCGCTTCCACAAGCAGATCCACCTCGCCTCGCACAACCGCTATCTGGTCCAGCAGCTCGACCTTGTGCATCGCTCGATGGCGCTGATGGCCAGCACCTCGCTGGCCGCCGAAGGCCGCGGGGACGCCACGCTGGCCGAGCACACCGCCATCGTCGAGGCGATCGCCCGCGGCGATGGCGACGGCGCCTATGCGGCGCTCAAGTCCCATATCTCCAAGGCCTTCGAGACCCGGCTGAAGCTTGACGCCGGCGAGGTCGCCCGCGCCTGACTCGGCGAAGTCGCGCGCGCTCGGCAAGCGGGGAAAAGTGCGGCTAACCCTCGGCCGTCAGCCGCGCGTCGAGGTCGCGGCCTCAAGTTGCGGCCGCAACCCCTCCAGCTGGTAGCCGTGGCGAGCTGCCGCCGCAATGAGCTCGTCGGCCGGGCTGCGGCCCGCCATCGCGAGCGCCCAGGCGATGGAGGAGCGGTTGCCCGACGCGCAATAGGCCAGCACGCGGCCGCCGTCGCTGTCGATGGCCGCGCGCTGCGCATCGACATGCGCGGCGCTGAAGGTCATCGGGTTGAACGGGTTGTCGACGAAGCGCAGCCCCGCCGCCTCAACCGCCGCCCGCAGTTCTTCGGCCGACAGTTCGGGCGGGTTTTCGCCGTCGGGCCGGTTGTTGATCACCGCCTTGTAGCCTGCGGCCGCGATCGCATCGAGATCCTCGAGAC
>PUNI01000483.1 GCA_003551745.1 Paracoccaceae bacterium
GCGGGCACCGGCTGCGGCGGCTATGTCGTGGGCCAGACGGTGAAGCTTCTGAAGCAGCACCATCTGCTGGAAGACACCGATGTCGTGATCTTCGACGTGCTCGGCGATGTGGTCTGCGGCGGCTTTGCCGCGCCGCTCCAGCACGCCGACCGCGCGGTGATCGTCACCGCCAACGACTTCGACTCGATCTATGCGATGAACCGGATCATCGCCGCGGTGCAGGCGAAATCGAAGAACTACAACGTGCGGCTCGCCGGCTGCATCGCCAACCGCTCCAAGGACACCGACGAGGTCGACCGCTACTGCGGCGAGGTGGGCTTCAAGCGGATCGCGCACATGCCGGATCTCGACTCGATCCGCCGCTCGCGCCTCAAGAAGAAGACCCTGTTCGAGATGCCGGACGACGAAGACATCGTGCTGGCGCGCAAGGAATACATCCGCCTCGCCGAGACGCTCTGGGCCGGCACCGAGCCGCTGGCTCCGGCGCCGCTGGAGGACCGGCGGATATTCGAGCTTCTGGGCTTCGACTGAGGGGCGGCGGCGATGGAGACCTACGCCACCACACGCGCGCGGCTCGAGGAATACTTCGACCGGACCGCCGCCAAGACCTGGGAGCGGCTGACCTCGGACGCACCGGTCAGCCGCATCCGGCAGACCGTGCGCGAAGGCCGCGACACGATGCGCGCGGCGATGCTGGCGCGGCTGCCCGATGACCTGACCGGAGCGCGCGTGCTCGACGCCGGCTGCGGCGCCGGGCCGATGAGCGTCGCGCTGGCCGAGCGGGGCGCCGAGGTCGTGGGCGTGGACATCTCGCCCGCGCTGCTGGAGGTGGCGCGCAAGCGCACGCCCGAGGCGCTGGCCTCCCGCATCACCTTCACCGCCGGCGACATGCTGGACGAGGCGCATGGCAGCTTTGACTTCGTGATGGCGATGGACAGCCTGATCCATTATTCGGCCGCGGACATCGGCCGGGCGCTCGCCCGGCTCGCGCCGCGGACGCCTTTCCTGTCGGCGATGTGGGTGGCGGGCAAGGCCTTCCCGAGGTCTGACCGGTCGCCGCAGATCATCCCCCATTCCGACGGGTCGATCGCTTCGGCGCTGAAGGCCGAAGGCGTGCTCGGGCCGCTGGAGCGGGTGATCCGCGTGAGCCGCGGCTTCTACATCAGCCAGGCGATGGAGCTGCGGCCATGATCCGCGCAGGCTTCAACCGCCTGATGGCGCGGCTGGACGCGAAGATCGCCGAAGGCGAGAAGCGGCCGCCGCTGCTGAAGTCGCTGAGCATCCGCGCGCTTCCCTTCGCCGACGCCGCGAGCCCGGAGTTTCCGCTGAGCCAGCTGCTGCGCCTTTCGCTGTTCCAGATCTCGGTCGGGATGGCGGCGGTGATGCTGCTGGGCACGCTCAACCGGGTGATGATCGTCGAGCTGTCGATCCCGGCGATGCTGGTGGCCTCGATGATCGCGCTGCCCGTGCTGGTGGCGCCGCTGCGGGCGCTCTTCGGCTTCAAGTCCGACACCTATCGCTCGGCCATCGGCTGGAAGCGCATTCCGTTCCTGTGGTTCGGCTCGCTCTATCAGTTCGGCGGCCTCGCGATCATGCCCTTCGCGCTGATCGTGCTGTCGGGCGACCGCACCTATGACGTGCCCTATTCCGGCGAGGTGCTGGCGGCCATCGCCTTCGTGATGACCGGTCTGGGGATGCACATGACCCAGACCGCCGGCCTCGCGCTGGCCTCCGACCGGGCGACCGACGAGACCCGGCCGCGGGTGGTGGCGCTTCTCTACGTGATGTTCCTGATCGGGATGGGCGTTTCGGCACTGATCGTCGGCTGGCTGCTCTATGACTTCTCGCAGCTGCGGCTGATCGAGGTGGTGCAGGGCGCCGCAGTGGTGACGCTGGCACTGAACGTGCTCGCGCTGTGGAAGCAGGAAAGCGTTCGCCCGATGAGCAAGGCCGAGCGCGAGGCGCCGCGGCCGCTGTTCCGCGATGCGTGGGCCGACTACACCCGCGGCGGACAGGCTGGCCGGCTGCTGGCGGTGGTGTTCCTCGGCAGCCTCGCCTTCAACATGCAGGACGTGCTGCTGGAGCCGTATGGTGGCGAGGTGCTGGGGCTGAGCGTCTCGGCCACCACGATGCTGACGGCGACCTGGGCCGCCGGGGCGCTGGTGGCCTTTGCCATGGCCGCGCGCTGGCTGGCGCAAGGCATGGACCCGCACCGGATGAGCGCCCGCGGCATCCTCGGCGGCATCGCCGCCTTCGCCGCGGTGATCTTCGCCGCGCCGATGGACAGCCCGACGATCTTCTATTTCGGCGCTTTCCTGATCGGCTGGGGCGGCGGGCTCTTTGCCGTCGCCACCCTGACCGCGGCGATGCTGATGCCGGTGCAGGGGCTCGCCGGCCGCGGCCTGGCGCTGGGCGCCTGGGGTGCGGCACAGGCCACCGGGGCGGGGCTGTCGATCTTTCTCGGCGGCACGATCCGCGACGTGGTCAATGCCGCCGCCCTCTCCGGCAACCTCGGCGAGGCGCTGAATTCGCCGGCCACCGGCTATTCGGTGGTCTATCACATCGAGATTGCGCTGCTTTTCCTGACCCTTGCCGTCCTCGGTCCGCTGGTGCGGAGCTGGCGGCTTGCGCAACCTTCCACGGGCAGCCCGGAACGGATCGGGCTCGCCGAGCTGCCCAGCTGACATGGCCTAGGAGGACCCTCCCATGTTCGACGCCGCAACCTTCCAGAACATCGATCTCGCGCAGATCAGCCTCTACATCTTCTGGCTCTTCTTCGCGCTGCTGATCTACTACCTGCAGACCGAGAACATGCGCGAGGGCTATCCCCTCGAGAACGAGGACGGCGGCACGGAGGGCTTCAACCTGCCGCTGCCGGCGCCCAAGACCTTCAAGCTGCCGCATGGCCGCGGCGAGGTCACCGTGCCCGACATGAAGAAGGAGGCCCGCGAGGTCGCCCTGAAGCGGGTCGGGCCGTTCGGCTATCCGCTGGAGCCCACGGGCGATCCGATGGCCGACGGGGTCGGCCCGGCCTCCTGGTCGCCGCGCCGCGACGAGCCGGAACTCGACGGCAAGGGCCATCCCAAGATCCGCCCGATGCGGATGCTGGAGGGCTTCGAGATCTCGGCCGGCTTCGACCCGCGCGGCCTGGACGTGCAGGCCGGCGACGGCGAGGTGGTCGGCACCGTTTCGGACATGTGGGTGGACGAACCCGAACAGCTTGTCCGCTACATCGAGATGGAGCTGGCGCCCGAGTTCGGCGGCGGCAAGCGGCTGGTGCCGATCGGCATGGCCCGGATCTGGCCGAGCCGCCTGCAGGTGCGCTCGCTCTTCGGGCAGCACTTCGCCGGCGTGCCGCAGACCAAGTCGGACACGCAGATCACCAAGCTCGAGGAAGACAAGATCTCGTCCTACTACGCCGGCGGCACGCTCTATGCCAGCCCGGCGCGGCTGGAGCCGCAACTGGGCTGAGGCGTCCCGGGGCCGCGCGGGGCGTGACCTCCGCGCGGTCCGGCCGGCGCCCTTGTGGCGGGCCGGCGGTTGAAAGGCCGGACAACCGGCCGCGCAGAAAGGAAGGGAACGATGTCGCACGATGATTTCGCGGTGGAGCCGATCCAGGGCCTGCCCGAACGCCCGCCGGCGGACGAGATGATTCTCTGGCAGGGGCGGCCGAACAGCTGGCGCCTCGCGGTGGAGGCGCTGAGCCTCTACTGGGTGGCCGGCTATTTCGTGCTGTTCTTCGGCTGGCGTGCGCTGGTCGCCGGCGCCGAGGTGCCGTTCTGGGAGGCGGTGCACATCGGCTCACCCTTCCTGGTGATGGGCGCGGCCACCTGCGCGATCCTCTATCTGATCGCGCTCGTGCAGGCGCGGTCCACCGTCTACACGATCACCAACCGTCGGGTCGCGATGCGAATCGGCGCCGCCCTGACGATCACGCTGAATCTGCCCTATCGGTGGATCGGCGCGGCCAACCTTGATCTGAGACAAGGTGGCACCGGCACGATCGCCCTTAGCCTCACCGGCGAAACGCGGCTTTCCTACCTGAACACGTGGCCGCATGTGAGGCCCTGGCGGATGAAACGCACCGAACCTGCCCTGCGCTGCATTCCCGATGCGGCCAACGTGGCGAAGATCCTGTCCGAGGCCGCCGAGGCGCGGCTGGCCGAGCCGGAACTGCGCCGCAAGACGCCCGAGCCCGGGCGGGCGTCGGCACGGCCGACGGCCGGCACGGCTCCGGTTCCGGCCGAGTAGGGAGGGCGCGTCATGGCAATGTCCGAAACCCACCGCCGCCGCGAAATGGACGCGATCGCCAAGCGCGACCGCGAGATGATCCCGCGGATGCTGCTGCGGGCCATGCTGGTGATGGTCCTGTGCTCGGTGGCGCTGGTCGTCTATGCCCGGCTCACCGACCGGCCGCTGGTCGCCGCCCCGCCCGAGGGCGTGCCGATCGTCACCGAGCGGGTGATCGTGCTCGCTGGCGACATGGCCGGCCGGGCGCTCGTCACCGACATGGACGGCCGCGTGATCGCCGATCTGCCCGGCGACGAGGGTGGCTTCGTGGCCGGCATCTGGCGGGTGGTGCAGCGCGAGCGCATGCTGCGCGGCCTGCCCGACGATCTGCCGCTGCGGCTGGTGCTCTACGAGGACAGCCGGCTGGCGATCTACGACGACTTCACCGGCTGGCGCGCCCAGCTCATCGGCTTCGGCATCGACAACTACCGGACATTCTATGCGCTGCTCGATGCCCCGGCCCTCGATCCGGCCGAAGACCCGGCGCTCGATCCGACCGCGCCTGCGGCCGGCGACGGAACCGGCGAAGACCCCGCGGCGGCAACGTCCGTCGCGAACTGAGACAACAACCAGAGGGAACCACAACATGGGACTGTTCACGCGAGAAAAGGAGACCGCGCCCTGCGAGGTCGAAGTGTCGCATCGCTTTGAATCGTTGCATGCGCACGTCAAATTCCTCAACGGCGCGGTGGTGCATCCGGGCGACGAGGTGCTGGTGCACGGCACGCCGGTCATGGCGCCCTATGGCGAGGTGGTGGTCGAGGAACGCATGGCCACCATCACCCGGGCGAGCGGCCTCGAACGGGCCTGGACGAAACTCACCGGCGATCTTGAAATGATGGAACTCTGCGAGTTTTCCTTCTCCGAGGAGGTCACGCTGTGAACGCGCACACCGAAACCAAACCCGCCGCCGCGGTCAACGAGACCACCCAGAAGGCCAGCGAGACGACGCTGCTCGACCCGCGCTTCTACACCACCGACTTCGACGAACTCGACCGGATCGACGTGACCCCGGTGCGGGAGGAGTGGGACAAGCTGATCGCCGAGATGCGCTCGGACCCGAACAAGACCCATTTCAAGAAGACCGAAGACTGGGATCCGGTGGACTGGGAGAACATGGACCCCGAGCTCAAGAAGGAGCTCACCGATTTCCTGGTCTCCTCGCTGACTGCCGAGTTCTCGGGCTGCGTGCTCTACAAGGAGATGAAGCGGCGCGGCAACAACCCCGACATCTGCGAGCTGTTCAACTACATGGCCCGCGACGAGGCCCGGCATGCGGGCTTCATCAACGACGCCCTGCGCGAGGCGAACATCGGCGTGAACCTCGGCTTCCTGACCAAGGCGAAGAAATACACCTACTTCCGGCCGAAGTTCATCTACTACGCCACCTACCTGTCGGAGAAGATCGGCTACGCCCGCTACATCACCATCTACCGGCATCTGGAGAAGCACCCCGAGCACCGTATCCATCCGATCTTCAAGTGGTTCGAGCAGTGGTGCAACGACGAGTTCCGTCACGGCGAGGCCTTCGCGCTCCTGATGAAGACCGATCCGAAGCTGACCGAGAGCTTCGTCAACAAGCTGTGGATCCGCTTCTTCCTCGTCGCCGTGTTCAGCGTGATGTATGTGCGCGACCACGCGCGCCCCGCCTTCCACGAGGCGCTTGGCATCGACATCGACGAGTATGACCACGAGGTGTTCCGCAAGACCTCGGTGATCGCCCGTCAGGTTTTCCCGATCGAGGTCGACATCGACAATCCGCGCTGGCAGCGCGGTCTGGAGCGGCTTCGCGCCGCCATGACCGACATGGACAGCGCGCGGCGCAAGGGCGGCGTCGGGGGCTTTTTCGGTCGCATGACCGCCGGCGCGCGGTCGGGCGCGGCCTTCATGAGCCTCTACATGATACCCGTGAAGAGGAACGCGGTGCCCGAGAACCCGCGTCTGGTGCCGGCCTACTGATGGAGGCCCTGCTGCACACCGGCGGCTGGACCGCGGCGCTGTTCGCGCTCTTCATCTGGTGGTTTTCCACCGGCGCGATCCTGTGTCTGGTGAAGCATGCCGACAAGGGCGGGCGGCGCGCGCACATGCGCGCCGCTCTGTTCGCCTTCCCGCTGTTCCTCGCCGGGCTATACGGCGCCTGGGCGACGCTGGAGATGACCACCACCAC
>PUNI01000523.1 GCA_003551745.1 Paracoccaceae bacterium
ATGATGCCATGGGCGCCGATCCCGTAGAGGAGCGCGATCACTACGATCTCCCAGCTTGGCGCGCCGACGGCCAGAACTGCCGCCCCGGTGAACCAGGGCAGCGATTCGTAGGACAGCCCCACCAGCCCCGGCCCCCACCAGCCGGACTTCTTCAGCCGCACCGGCGGGCAGGAATAAGCCCAGGCGGCGATCACGCCGACCACGGTCGCCCCGAAGCCCCAAGGGCCCAGCCACCAGCCCACGAAGAGGGCCAGCCCCGACATGGCAAGCGCGATCCACAGCCCCCAGCGGCCGGGGATGCGGCCCGAGGGGATCGGCCGGTGCGGCTCGTTGATCGCGTCCACATGGCGGTCGCACCAGTCGTTGGCGGCCTGGCTCATGCCGCAGACGATCGGGCCGGCGAGCAGGATGCCCAGGAGCACCAGGAACCACTTGTCGAGCGGCGAGACGCCGGAGGACACGACCCCGCACAGATACGCCCACATCGGCGGGAACCAGGTGATCGGCTTGATCAGTTCCAGCATTGCCGCGGGCTGCGGCAGGCTCCGGGAGTGTAAATCAGACGTGACAGTCATGCTGTAAGATGAGCACGACATCTTGCTTCAGGCAAGCGGAACTTGCCCCGTTTCGGCAGTGGCGGCGGAAAATTGTCAGGTTTCGTTGACAGTCGTCTGCGCGGCGGTTCGACGCAGCCGACGCAGGCTCAGCCCTCGTCGGTGGCCGGGCCGCGGTGCAGAAGCCCGTGCTTGCGCAGCTTCACGTAGAGGCTCTGCCGGCTGAGCCCGAGCATCTCGGCGGCGGCGACGCGGTTGTTGCGGGTCAGTTCCACGGCCGTCTCGATGCACATCTTCTCCACCACATCGGTGGTCTCGGCGACAATGTCCTTCAGGGTGGCGGAGCCCACGAGTTCCATAACGCTGCGCACGGCATCGTCGGAGACGGTGGCGCCGGGCGTGCGCATCGCCTCGGCGCGGCTCGCGTCGCGAATCACGAAGACGACGGCGGGGTGGCTGCGGTCGTCGAGCCAGGTGGCCGAGATCTCGGCAGCGATTTCGGTGCCCACCGCGCTGCGCAGCCGGGTGGCATACATCCGCATCTGCCCGGCGCGGGTGGTGTTCTCGAGCATCAGCTTGAGATCGACGCTGCCGCGGACCAGGAAATCGGCCAGCGAGCGACCCTTCACCGCGCTCGCATGGGCGGCGTCGGCAAGGTTCAGGAAAGCGGTATTCGCGGCGCGGATCACGCCGTCGCGGTCGGTGAAGAGGATGCCGTCGACGCCATCGCGGTAGAGCGCCGAGAGACCGGCCTGAAGTTCGTCGGTGACGGGCTCGCGCTCGGCAGCCTGCTCGTCGATCCGGCACAGCATCACCCGCTCGCCGGCGGCACGGAACATGGTGGGGGTGACGCGGACGTCCCGGCGAACGCGGCGCGTCGTGAGCTCGACATGGCCGGGCGCGTCGTCGAGGGCAAGGCTGGTGAGGCTCTCCATAACCTCGCCGCGGCGGCGGCCGTCGAATTCCTGCGCGAAGCTGGCGCCGACCAGCTCTTGCCGGGTGGCGCCCAGCAGATGGCCGGCGGCGGTGTTGGCGTCGGTGATCCGGCCGGTGCCGATCGAGACGAACACCATCGCGTCCTGCGTGCGCTCCATCAGCACCCGGTAGCGGGTGTCGTATTCGCGCTGCGCCTCGTAGTCGCGGTCGAGCGCCATCTGTGCCTTGATGAGTTGCTGCTGCATCTCGGCGATGGGGCGCAGGTCGCGCCCGAGCAGCAGGATGGCGCCATCGGGGCCGATGGGGTGGAAGGTGTAGCGCACCGGAAACTCGGTGAGCCCCGGATCGGTGTGGTTCAGCTCCACCGCAACGCCGCGTCCCTCGCCCCGCGCCACCGCATCGAGCTGCATGTCGAACTTCGGCACGCTCTCGGAGGTCAGGTGGTCGCGCAGGTCGCTGCCTTCCCAGCTGGCGAGATCGTCGCGCATGGCGGCGTCTTCCCGGGCGAGCACCGACAGCACCCGGCCCTCTTCCGAAACCACGATGGCCAGATCCGAGGCAGACGCGATGATGTCGCCGAGGAGCTCCGGGGCGATGAGCGGGATGGAGCCGCTACTCCAGTATCTCGTGCCTCGGGGCGTCACATTGTCCTCGCCACCAGCCCGTTCCGGTGTCCCAGCAGCTAGGGACCGGCGGGCGCTGCTCCCAGCTGAAGGGGTCTGGGAAGCTTCATCTCGCACCGGCGCATGGCCTCCTCGGGGTCGGTTGCCGCGTGGTCGGCGCCGGTCATCGCCTTCAGGTCTTCCGCCGGGATCGCGATCGCCCCGCCCACCACGATCGGCGGCAGGGGCGACAGATCGTCGCGGAGCATGTGGATCAGTCTGCGGGTCTCTTCAAGGGTGCGGCGGCTCGCGATCGAAAAAGACAGCATGTCGAATGCACCTTTTCGCACCACCGTTGCTATTTCGTCATCCCGGCAGCCCATCAGCAGGCGCACCGACGCGCCAAGGCGCCGGAAGCGGCTGGCCGCGATGATGGCGCCCAGGCGATGCTGTTCGGCATCGGGCACGACCATGGCGATCCCCGGCGCCCGCCGGTCGCTGACAGGCTTCCAGGCGGCGGTGATCTCGCGCACCGCGGCGATCAGGCGCGCGGTGCCGATCGTCACGTCGACAAAGCTGCGGCGACTCGCCGTCCAGTCCTCGCCGAGTTGGCAGGCGATGGCCGGGATGTAGCTGTCGATGATCTCGGCGTCGCCGAGCCCGCGGACGATCCGCAGCCGGGCCAGCGCCGCCTTGAACGCCTCGGGCGAGGCGAGCAGCGATTCGCACAGCGCCTCGAGGCAGGCGTCGCCCGGCCGGCCCGCCCCGTCCTCCCGGCAGATCCGCGACGCCACGACCGACAGCACGCGCTCGTGCACCGCAGTCGCCGCCCCGTTGCGCTTGGCCGGAGCGCCGGCCGGGCGAGGATCGGCCCGGGCCGCGTCTGCCCGGGCCGCGTCGGCCTGGGCTGCGTCTGCCTCGGCGGCGTCTGGCGGAACGGTCTGCAGCAGCGATGGCATGGGCACTGTCCTCCGGCGCTTCCTTTCGCGGCAGGCTGCAGGATGGGTCGCGCGATGCGAGAGACTCGCAGGCCTGCCGCGGCCATGGATCAGTCTCAGACAGATGCCCGGATATGTCAAAGCAAATTGACAGCCTGCTGCATGCTGTCGCGCACAACGTGAGCACCGTGGACCGGAAACCCTTTATTTGAAGAACATGATGGCGCCGCGCGCCCGCATCCCGGCAGGAGTGTCAATTTATCACTCGGCCAGAGTGTAAGTTTCAATTGACACTTCTGGCCGTGTCGGTAACCTGCCTGAAACGACAGCCTAGCGGAGGGATTCATGGCGTCAGACGGGCAAAGCGCGGCGCGCGGGGGCGGGCTCTACACCCCCGAGGAACGTGTCCGGCGCGACAGCACGATCTGGACCACGGTGCAGGGCGTTCTGGCGCCGCTGCAGTTCGTTGTCTTCGCGGTCTCGCTGGTGCTCGTGCTTCGCTACATGATGACGGGCGAGGGCTACATGGCCGCGACCGTCTCGGTCGTGCTGAAGACGCTGATCCTCTACACGATCATGGTCACCGGCGCGATCTGGGAGAAGGTCGTGTTCGGCAAGTATCTCTTCGCGCCGGCCTTCTTCTGGGAAGACGTCTTCTCGATGGCGGTGATCGCGCTGCACACCCTCTATCTGTGGGCGGTGTTCGCGGCCTGGGATCCGATGTCCCAGATGTGGGTCGCGCTGGCCGCCTATGTCGCCTACGTCATCAATGCGGCCCAGTTCGTCTGGAAGCTCCGGATGGCGCGGCTGCAGGAGGCCCAGATGCGCGCTGCCGCCGAGAGCCGGGAGGTGGCGGCATGACCCATCCTGCCCCCATCCCTCCGGCCCGCGGCTGCGGCAACGCCCCGATCCTGAAGGAGCGCGGCCAGCGCGAGGTCTTCTGCGGGCTGACCGGCATCATCTGGCTGCACCGCAAGATGCAGGACGCCTTCTTCCTGGTGGTGGGCTCGCGCACCTGCGCGCATCTGCTGCAGTCGGCCGCCGGCGTGATGATCTTCGCCGAACCGCGCTTCGGCACCGCGATCCTCGAGGAGCAGGATCTGGCGGGGATGGCCGACGCCCATGACGAGCTCGACCGCGAGGTGGCCCGGCTGCTGGCCCGGCGGCCCGACATTCGCCAGCTCTTCCTGGTGGGCTCCTGCCCGTCGGAGGTGATCAAGCTCGACCTCGCCCGCGCTGCCGAGCGGCTGACGAAGGTCCATGCGCCCCATGTGCGGGTGCTGAACTACTCCGGCTCGGGTATCGAGACGACGTTCACGGAAGGGGAGGACGCCTGCCTCGCCTCCATGGTGCCGGTGCTGCCGGAAACCGACGCCCGCGAGCTTCTGCTGGTGGGCGCGCTGCCCGATGTGGTCGAGGACCAGATGCTGGGGCTCCTGCGCGACATGGGCGTAGGGCCGATCCGGCTGCTGCCGGCCCGGCGGTCGGACGACATCCCTCCGGTGGGGCCGAACACGGTCTTCGCGCTGACGCAGCCCTTCCTCGGCGAGACCACGGCGGCGCTGGAGCGTCGCGGCGCGCGGCATCTGGCGGCGCCGTTTCCCTTCGGCGAGGAAGGCACGACGGCCTGGCTTTCGGCGGTGGCAGCGGAGTTCGGCGTGGATGCCGAGACCTTCGCCCGCGTCACCGAAGCGCCGCGCGCGCGGGCGCGCAGGGCGATCTCGGCGGTGGCCGAGGGGCTGCGCGGCAAGTCGCTCTTCTTCTTCCCCGACAGCCAGCTGGAGATCCCGCTGGCGCGCTTCCTGACCCGCGAATGCGGGATGGAGGCGGTGGAGGTGGGCGCGCCCTACATCCACAAGCAGATCGTCGGGCCAGATCTCGATCTCCTGGCCGAGGGGCCGGTGATCTCGGAAGGTCAGGACGTGGACCTGCAACTCGACCGGGTGCGCGCGGCGCGGCCCGACCTGACCGTGTGCGGGCTGGGGCTCGCCAACCCGCTGGAAGCCGAGGGGCTGACCACCAAGTGGGCGATCGAACTGGTGTTCACGCCCGTGCATTTCTACGAGCAGGCAGCCGACCTCGCCGGTCTGTTCGCCCGGCCGCTGCGGCGGCACGGTCTGCTCGCGGGGCTGCACGGCGGCGTTGCCGGTGGCGGCGGGCGCGCCGAAACCGGGATCGAAACCGGGGCCGAAACCGGGGCCGCGGCCTCGGGGGGCATCGACCCCCCCTCGGCCGCGCATGGCTTGCGCCATGCCGGCGCCAGCGGGGAGGCCCAGGCATGAAGCTGACGGTCTGGACCTATGAAGGCCCGCCCCATGTGGGCGCGATGCGTGTCGCCACCGGGATGAAGGATCTGCATTACGTGCTGCACGCGCCGCAGGGCGACACCTATGCGGATCTGCTGTTCACCATGATCGAGCGGCGCAACCACCGCCCGCCGGTGACCTACACCACCTTCCAGGCCCGCGACCTGGGCGCCGACACGGCCGGGCTGTTCAAGACCGCGGCGCAGGATGCCTATGACCGCTTCCGGCCGCAGGCGCTGATCGTCGGCGCCTCCTGCACGGCGGAACTGATCCAGGACGACCCCGGCGGGCTGGCCGAGACCATGGGCATCCCGGTGCCGGTGATCCCGCTGGAGCTGCCCTCCTACCAGCGCAAGGAGAATTTCGGGACCGACGAGACCTTCTTCCAGATCGTGCGGGCGCTGGCGAAGCCGATGGAGAAGACGGCGGCGGTGACCGCCAACCTGATCGGGCCGACCGGGCTGGGCTTCCGTCATCGCGACGATGTGGTGGAGGTGACGGCGCTCCTCAACGAGATGGGGATCGAGGTCAATGTGGTGGCGCCGATGGGGGCCACCCCGGAGGACCTCACCCGGCTCGGCCGGGCGCATTTCAACGTGCTGATGTATCCCGAGCATGCCGAGGCCGCCGCCCGCTGGATGGAGCGCGAGCTGAAGCTGCCCTTCACCAAGACGGTGCCCATAGGTGTCGGGGCGACCTGGGATTTCCTGAAGGAAGTGAGCGAGATCACCGGCCTGCCGGTGCGGGCTGACGACTCGCGGCTGCGGCTGCCCTGGTGGTCGAAATCGGTCGACTCGACCTACCTCACGGGCAAGCGGGTGTGCCTGTTCGGCGACGGCACCCATGTGCGCGCCGCGGCCCGGATCGCGCGCGACGAGATGGGTTTCGAGGTGGTGGGCCTCGGTTGCTACAACCGCGAGATGGCCCGGCCGATCCGGGCGCTGGCCAGGGAGTTCGGCGTCGAGGCGCTTGTCTCCGACGACTATCTGGAAGTGGAACAGGCCATCGAGGCGCTGGCGCCCGAGATGATCCTAGGCAGCCAGATGGAGCGCCACATCGGCAAGCGCCTCGGCATCCCCTGCGCGGTGATCTCCGCG
>PUNI01000091.1 GCA_003551745.1 Paracoccaceae bacterium
CACTGGGCGGCGGCGGTGACATCGGTGGCGGTGGCGCTGGGGCTGGCGTTTCTTCCCTACAACCTCGGGCTGCTGCTCGCCGGGCTGGCCGCCATGGCGGTCGGCGCCGCCGTGGAGGGCTGGATGGTGAGGCGGGGGACGTGGACATGAGCTACTCTGCCGCCGAGATCTGGGCGATCATCCTGCTGCTGGGTCTGGGCACCTTCCTGATCCGCTTCTCCTTTCTCGGGCTCGCCGGCCGGCGCAACTGGCCGCCGCTTCTGCTGCGGCTGTTGCGCTATACCCCCGTCGCGGTGATCCCGGGGCTGGTGGCGCCGCTGGTGATCTGGCCGGCGGCGACGGGGGGCGAGGCCGATCCCGCGCGCATGGCCGCGGCGGTGGCGACCCTCGCCGTGGGGCTGTGGCTGAAATCGGTCCTGGCCGCGATCCTGGCCGGCGCCAGCACGCTGGCCGCGGGGCTCTGGTTGCTGGCCTGATCCCCGCTCTTTCTCGCCGGCCTGTCTGTCGGCGGGTAGCGACGCGTTGTGCCTCAGTTGAAACGGTTGTCGCGCGGGAAGCCACGCGGGGCCATGCGCCCGGCGCTGGCCCGCGCGCCCTGCCATTCCGTCAGATCGGCCTCGGTGCGCGTGCGCCCGGCAGGGTCCTTCCAGCTCAGCCCTTCGGCCAGGGGGAAGGTGATCGCGTCCGACAGCCCGCCGTCCTTGTATTTCTGCAGCCGCACGCCCTTGCCGCGCCCCATCTCGGGCAGATCCGCCAGCGAGAACACCAGCATCTTGCGGTTCTCGCCCACCGCGGCGACGTGATCGCCCGCAACCGGGCGGCAGACCTTCGCCACCGCTCCCTTCGCCGGGTTCAGCACCTGCTTGCCGGCGCGGGTCTGGGCGACCACCTCCGCCTCGGGCACCACGAAGCCGTCGCCGGCCGAGGAGGCGACCAGCAGCCGCCCCCGCGGCCGGTGGACGAGAAGCGCCACGATCTGCGTCTCGTTGGGCAGATCGACCATCAGCCGCACCGGCTCGCCGAGCCCCCGCCCGCCGGGCAGGTTGCCACCGAGCAGCGTGTAGAACCGCCCGTTCGAGCCGAAAACCAGGATGCGGTCGGTGGTCTCGGCGTGCAGCAGGAAGCCGGGGCCGTCGCCGTCGCGGAACTTCAGCGGGCTGTCGGGCGCGACATGGCCCTTCATGGCACGGATCCATCCCATCGCCGAGCAGACCACGGTGATGGGCTCGCGCTCGATCATCGCCTCCAGCGGCACCTCCTCCACCGCCGCAGCGGTGGCAAAGCTGCTGCGGCGGGCGCCGCCGGGGGCATCGGCGCCGAAGGCGCTGGCGACGTCGGCCAGCTCCTTGCCGATCCGCTTCCACTGCTTGCGCTCGCTGGCCAGAAGATCCTCGATCCCGGCGCGCTCGCGCAGCAGATCGTCGTATTCCCGGCGCAGCGCCATTTCCTCCAGCCGGCGCAGGGCGCGCAGCCGCATGTTGAGGATCGCCTCCGCCTGTGCTTCGCTCAGCCCTTCCTCGGTGTCGTCCGTGCGCGTCGGGGGGCTGACGTAATCGGCCTCGGAGGCCGCGCGCACATAGCCTGGCCCCCAGGCCTCGCGCATCAGCGCGTCCTTCGGCGCCTCGTCGTAGCGGATGATGTCGATGACCCGGTCGAGGTTGAGGAAGGCGACGAGAAAGCCCTCCAGCACCTCGACCCGCTGGTCGATCCTGCCCAGCCGGTGCCGGCTGCGCCGGATCAGCACCTCGCGGCGGTGGTCGAGGAAGGCGCGCAGCACCTCCTTCAGCGAGCACACCTTGGGCGTGCGCCCGTCGATCAGCACGTTCATGTTGAGCGGCACGCGCAGCTCGAGGTCGCAGTTGCGGAACAGAAGGCCCATCAGGAGTTCTGGGTCGACGTTGCGCGAGCGCGGCTCGAGCACGATGCGCACATCCGCCGCGCTCTCGTCGCGCACATCGGCCAGCAGCGGCACCTTGCGGGTCTGGATGAGTTCGGCGATGCGCTCGATCAGCTTCGCCTTCGCCACCTGCCACGGGATCTCGGTGACCACGATCTGCCAGGTCCCGCGGCCGAGATCCTCGAGCTGCCAGGACGCGCGCAAGCGGAAGCCGCCGCGGCCGGTACGATAGGCTTCGGCAATGGTCTCGGCCGGTTCCACGATCACCCCGCCGGTGGGGAAGTCGGGGCCGGGCACATGGGCGAGCAGCGCTTCGTCCGAGATCTTCGGGTTGTCGATCATCGCCCGGCAGGCCGCGATCAGCTCGCCGATGTTGTGGGGCGGGATGTTGGTGGCCATGCCCACCGCGATGCCGCTCGCCCCATTGGCCAGCAGGTTCGGGAAGGCCGCCGGCAGCACCACCGGCTCTTCCAGCGTGCCGTCGTAATTGGGGCGGAAATCGACGGCGTTTTCCGCCAGCCCCTCCAGCAGCGCCTCGGCGGCGGCGGTCAGCCGGGCCTCGGTATAGCGGGCGGCGGCCGGGTTGTCGCCATCGATATTGCCGAAGTTGCCCTGCCCGTCGCCCAGCGGATAGCGCATCGCGAAGTCCTGCGCGAGCCGCGCCAGCGCGTCATAGATCGCCTGATCGCCGTGGGGGTGGTAGTTGCCCATCACGTCGCCCGAGATCTTGGCGCATTTCCGGAACGCCCCCCCCGAGGCCAGCCGCAGCTCGCGCATCGCATAGAGGATGCGCCGGTGCACTGGCTTCAGCCCGTCGCGCGCGTCGGGCAGCGCCCGGTGCATGATGGTGGAGAGCGCGTATTGCAGATACCGCGCCCCCAGCGCCCGGCGCAGCGGCTCGCTCTGCACCTCGGCCGGGTCGTCCGCGGGAAGAATGGGCTCGTCGGTCATCGTCAGCGGGTGTAATGGCGTCGGGCCCACCGGTCCAGAGGTGCGGGAGAGGTCGATGGCGCAACGCAGCATCCTGATCACGGGCTGTTCCTCGGGGATCGGGCTGGACGCCGCGCGCACGCTTACGGCGCGGGGCTGGCGGGTGTTCGCGACCTGCCGGAAGGAGGCCGATTGTGCCCGGCTTGCCGACGACGGCCTGGAGAGTTTCCGGCTCGACTATGAGGATCCGGCCAGCATCGCCGCCGCGGCCGATGAGGTCGCGCGGCGCACCGTTGGGCGGCTCGACGCGCTGTTCAACAACGGCGCCTATGCGATCCCCGGCGCGCTGGAGGATGTGCCAGCGCCGGCGATGCGCGCGATCTTCGAGGCGAACCTGATCGGCTGGCACGACCTCACCTGCCGGATCATCCCGCTGATGCGCGCGAACGGCGGCGGGCGCATCGTCCAGTGCTCCAGCGTGCTGGGCGTGGTCGGGCTGAAGTGGCGCGGGGCCTATGTGGCCACGAAATTCGCGCTGGAGGGGCTTTCGGACGTGCTGCGGCTGGAGATGGCGGACACAGGCATCCATGTCGTGCTGATCGAGCCCGGCCCGATCGGCACGCGGTTCCGGCAGAACGCCATCGCCCGCTTCGAGCACTGGATCGACTGGCAGGCCTCGCCCCGGGCCGAGCAGTATCGCCGCAAGCTCCTGCGCCGGCTTTATTCCGACCGGGGCCCGGATCGCTTCGAACTGCCGGCCTCGGCCGTCACGCAGGTGCTGATCCGCGCGCTGGAAAGCCCACGACCGCGGGCGCGGTATGCGGTGACCATGCCGGCGCGGATGGCGGGGCTCGCCCGCAGGCTGTTGCCCGGGCCGCTGCTGGATCGGCTGCTCTCGCGCGGCTGACGGGGAAGATTCCCGTTCGCTTTTCGGCCGCGGCCGGCTAAGTCTGCGGTTCAGGAGGTGGCCATGCTCTCGGATCCCGTGTTCATCCTCGCCGCGCTGGCGTCCCTTGCCGTGCTGGGCGTTCTGGCTATCGGCATCGGCGGTTTCGCCAGGGGCGGCGAGTTCAATCGTCGGAACGGCAACCGCCTGATGCGCTGGCGCATCGGGCTGCAGTTCCTGGCGGTGGTGCTGATCGTCCTCTTCGTTTGGTTGCGCGGATCCGGAGGCTGACATGGTCGTGCTCAATCGCATCTACACCCGCACCGGCGATGCGGGCGAGACCGCTCTGGGCAACGGGGCGCGCGTGGCGAAGCACTCCCTGCGGGTGGCCGCCTACGGCACCGTGGACGAGACCAACGCCACGCTCGGGCTCGCCCGGCTGCACGCCGAGGGCGACACCGACGCGGCGCTGGCGCGGATCCAGAACGACCTGTTCGATCTGGGGGCGGATCTCTGCCGGCCGGACATGGAGCGGGATCACGAGGCCGGCCATCCGGTGCTGCGCATGGCGGCATCGCAGGTGGCGCGGCTCGAATCCGAGATCGACGCGATGAACGCCCGGCTCGAGCCGCTGCGCAGCTTCATCCTGCCAGGCGGCTCGCCCCTGGCCGCCCATCTGCACCTGTGCCGAACCGTGTCGCGACGCGCAGAGCGCCAGGCCGTGGAGCTTTCGAGCATCGAGTCGATCAACGAGGCCGCGGTGCAGTATCTCAACCGTCTGTCGGACTGGTTCTTCGTTGCCGCGCGCATCGCGAACGAGGATGGACGGGCGGATGTGCTGTGGGTTCCGGGGGCGAACCGCTGACCGCGACAGGGCAGCGCGACGGCCGGTGAATGTGGCGCCCCGGAAAGGGCGGCGCCTGCGCCGACGCGCCGGGGCGAACCGCCAGGGCTTGACGGCGGGCTTGGCGCACGCCGCCGGGTAGCCGGGGGTGGCCGCGACGGCCGGGCGCGGCGATTTTGCCCTGTCGTCCGCAGATCGGCGGCGTTATGAGGCGGTCGGAGCGACATTAATGGAGTGACACGCCCATGAAGGTGCTGGTGCCGGTCAAGCGCGTGATCGACTACAACGTGAAGGTCCGGGTCAAGGCGGACGGCAGCGGGGTCGATCTGGCGAACGTCAAGATGTCGATGAACCCGTTCGACGAGATCGCCGTGGAAGAGGCGATCCGGCTGAAGGAGGCAGGCAAGGTCACGGAGATCGTCGCCGTCTCCATCGGCGTGAAGCAGGCCGCCGAAACGCTGCGCACGGCGCTGGCCATGGGCGCCGATCGGGCGATCCTGATCGTCGCCGCCGAGGACGTGCACACCGATATCGAGCCGCTGGCCGTGGCCAAGCTGCTGAAGGCGGTGATCGCGGAGGAAGACGCGGGCCTCGTGCTCTGCGGCAAGCAGGCCATCGACAACGACATGAATGCCACCGGGCAGATGCTGGCCGCGCTGCTGGGCTGGGCGCAGGCGACCTTCGCCTCGGAGGTCAGGATCGAGGACGGTGCGGCGCTGGTCACCCGCGAGGTGGACGGCGGCCTGCAGACGGTGAAGGTGACGCTGCCGGCCATCGTCACCGTCGATCTGCGGCTGAACGAGCCGCGCTATGCGTCGCTGCCCAACATCATGAAGGCGAAGAAGAAGCCGCTGGAAGAAAAGGCCCCGGCGGATTACGGCGTGGACGTGAGCCCGCGGCTGAAGGTTCTGAAGACCGTCGAGCCGGCGGGCCGCAAGGCCGGCATCAAGGTGGGCTCGGTGGACGAACTGATCGCGAAGCTCAAGGACGAGGCGGGGGTGCTCTGATGGCTGTGCTGCTTCTGGCGGAAGTGACCGATGGCGTGCTCAACCGCGATGCCACAGCGAAGGCGGTGACGGCTGCGGCGCAGCTGGGCGAGGTGACCGTGCTCTGCGCCGGCGCGCGGGCTGCGGAGGCTGCCGCCGAAGCCGCCAAGATCGCCGGCGTGGCCAAGGTGCTGGTGGCCGAGGACGCGCGCTATGGCCACCGTCTGGCCGAGCCGACGGCGGCGCTGCTGGCAGGGCTTGCCGGCGATCACAGCCATATCGTCGCGCCCGCCACGACCGATGCCAAGAACATCCTGCCGCGGGTGGCGGCGCTGCTCGACGTGATGGTGATCTCGGATGTCTCGGCGGTGGTCGACGCCGACACCTTCGAGCGGCCGATCTATGCCGGCAACGCAATCCAGACGGTGCAGTCCTCCGACCCGGTCAAGGTGGTCTCGATCCGCACGTCGACCTTCGATGCCGCCGGCGAGGCCGGCCCGGCGCCGGTGGAGACCGTTTCCGCCATCGACGACCCGGGGCTTTCCGAATGGGTCGAGGACAAGGTGGCAGCCTCGGATCGGCCCGAGCTGACCTCGGCCAAGCGCGTCGTCTCCGGCGGCCGGGCACTCGGCAGTTCCGAGGAATTCGTGCTGATCGAGAAGCTGGCCGACAAGCTGGGTGCCGCCGTCGGCGCCTCGCGCGCCGCGGTCGACTCGGGCTATGCGCCGAACGACTGGCAGGTGGGCCAGACCGGCAAGGTCGTGGCACCGGAACTCTATGTCGCCGTGGGCATCTCGGGGGCGATCCAGCATCTGGCCGGGATGAAGGATTCGAAGGTCATCGTGGCGATCAACAAGGACGAGGAAGCC
>PUNI01000265.1 GCA_003551745.1 Paracoccaceae bacterium
GCTGCGCTCGGGCTGGCCCAGCTCGATGATCGACTTCTCGGTGAGCGTGGCGGTGGGGCAGGCCTGCACGCAGGCGCCGCAACTGACGCATTCCGAGCCCATGAAGCTCTCGCCCATGCCGGGCGAGACGCGGCTGTCGAAGCCGCGGCCCGCGATGGTGAGCGCGAAGGTGCCCTGGACCTCCTCGCAGGCCCGCACGCAGCGCGAGCAGACGATGCATTTGGAGGGGTCGTAGGCGAAATAGGGGTTCGAGTCGTCGATCGGCAGGTATTTCGGGTTGGGGCCCGCGGCGTCGCGGGCCTTCACGTGGTTTTCGCCGTCATGGCCGTAGCGCACCTCGCGCAGGCCCACGATGCCGGCCTGATCCTGCAACTCGCAGTTGCCGTTGGCGGCGCAGGTGAGGCAGTCGAGCGGATGGTCGGAAATGTAGAGCTCCATCACCCCGCGGCGCAGCCTCTTGACCCTTTCCGATTGAGTTCTGACAACCATGCCCTCGGCGACGGGGGTGGTGCAGGACGATGGCGTGCCACCGCGCCCTTCGATCTCGACAAGGCAGAGCCGGCAGGACCCGAAGGCGTCCAGCGAGTCGGTGGCGCAGAGCTTGGGGATGGCGATGCCGGCCTCGGCGGCGGCACGCATCACGCTGGTGCCGGCCGGAACGCTGACCGGGAACCCGTCGATGGTGAGCGTAACGTGCTCGGTCGCCTGCGAGGCCGGGGTGCCGTAATCGCGGTCGTCCCACGGAATGACGAAATCCTTCATGCGGCCCTCCCTCGGCCATAACGCGCCAGACGCGCCTCCAGCGTGCCGCTGTGCAGCTCGAACAGATGGCCGTCGTCGTCGTGAAAGTAGATCGAGTCGCCCTCACCCTGCACGCGCGGCCGCGAGGGGCGCTCCTGCAGCCCCATCCGGGCGATGCGCTCGCGATAGCCGGGCAGGTCGGCGGCAGCGACGCGAAAGGCGATGTGCTCGTAGCTGCGCCCGCCGGCGCGCTCCCCCTCCATCACCGCCAGCCACACATCGCCGACCAGGAAGAACTTCTCCGGTGCGACCGAAAAGCTCTCTGGGCCGCTGCTGTAGACTTCGCGGGCATCCAGAACACCGATCAGGATCGCCGCCATCCGTTCGAGATCGCGGCACAGCAGCGTGATATGCGACAGGCCGCGGATCATGCCGCCCGCCGCGCGCGGTCGAAATCCTCGGGGAAATGCGTGAGCGCCGAGAGCACCGGATAGGGGGTGAAGCCCCCCAGCGCGCAAAGCGAGCCGAACTTCATCGTCTCGCAGAGGTCGCGCAGAAGCGCGATCTGCCCCGGCTCGCCGCGCGCGATCCGGTCCACGACCTCGACCCCGCGCACAGAACCGATCCGGCAGGGGGTGCATTTGCCGCAGCTTTCCACGGCGCAGAACTCCATGGCGAAGCGGGCCTGCGCCAGCATGTCCACCGTGTCATCGAAGACGACGATGCCGGCATGGCCGATGAGCCCCTCCTGGCCGGCAAATTCCTCATAGCCGAAGGGCGTGTCGAACAGGTCGCGGGGGAAGTAGGCGCCGAGCGGGCCGCCCACCTGCACCGCCTTCACGGGCCGCCCCGAAGCCGTGCCGCCACCGATGTCATCGATGATTTCAAACAGGGATAGGCCGAAAGCGGCCTCGAACAGCCCGCCGAATTTCACATTTCCAGCAATCTGCAATGGGACCGTGCCGCGCGACCGGCCCAGCCCGAAGCCGGCGTAGAAGGTCGCGCCGCCGGCAAGGATCACCGGCACCGAGGCCAGCGAGATGACGTTGTTCACAACGGTGGGGCGACCGAAAAGCCCCTGCAGCGCCGGCAGCGGGGGTTTAGCGCGGACGACAGGGCGCTTGCCCTCCAGCGAGTTCAGGAGCGAGGTCTCCTCGCCGCAGACGTAAGCCCCGGCGCCCACCCGGATCTCGATCTCGAAGGCTTGGCCCGAGCCCAGCAGCGACGGACCCAGCAGCCCGGCGGCGCGGGCGCGGTCCACCGCAACCTGCATCACCCGGATCGCGTCGGGGTACTCCGAGCGGAGGTAGACGAAGCCCCTATCGGCGCCGACGGCGCGCCCGGCGATCGCCATGCCCTCGATCAGGCAGAACGGGTCGCCCTCCATCAGCATCCGGTCGGCGAAGGTGCCGCTGTCGCCCTCGTCGGCGTTGCAGACGATGTATTTCCGGTCGGCGTGCGTCTGCCGAACGGTGTTCCACTTGATACCGGTGGGGAAGCCGGCGCCGCCCCGGCCGCGCAGCCCGCTTTCGGTGACCTCGGCACAGATCGCCTCGGGTGTCATGCCGAGCGCGCGGCGCAGGCCCGCGAGCCCGCCATGGGCCTCGTAGGCGGCGAGGTCGAGCGGGTCGATAACGCCGCAGCGCGCGAAGGTGAGCCGGGTCTGGCGCTTCATCCAGGGCAGGGCCTCGGTGGGCCCCAGGCAGCGGGGGTGCGACGCCCCGGGCACGCCCTCGGCGAAGAGGTCGGGCACCTCGGCGGCGGTGACCGGCCCGAAGGCGAGCCGCCCCTCGGGCGCCTCGACCTCCAGCAGCGGCTCCAGCCAGACCATACCGCGTGCGCCGGTGCGCACCAGGTCCACGCCGGGCGCCGCGGCCCGGATCGCGGCCGCCGTGGCCTCGGCGCCCAGCGCCTTGGCGGCGGCGTCCTGCGACAGATAGAGCCTCATGACGCCACCAGGCGGTCGAAACCTTCGGGGGTGAGCCGGCCCACAACGTCTCCGTCCACGAGCGCCGCCGGCCCGCAGGCGCAGAGCCCGAGGCAGAACACCGGCTCCAGCGTCACGCTTCCGTCGGGCGTGGTCTCGCCCCAGCCGATGCCGAGGCGGGCCTGGGCATGCTCGGCCAGTTCGCGCGCGCCCACCGCCTGGCAGGCCTCGGCCCGACAGAGCTTCACCACCTGGCAGCCGGCCGGCGCCTCGCGGAAATCGTGATAGAAGCTCGCCACACCATGCACCTCGGCGCGGCTCAGCGCCAACGCCTCGGCGATCACCGGCAGGGCGGCGCGGGGCAGATGGCCGAAGCGGGCCTGCACGGCATGGAGCACCGGCAGGAGCGGACCCTCGCGCGCGGAATGATCGGCAAGGATCGCGCGGGTTTCGGCAACCACGAGATCGGGTTCGGGGCTGGCGGGCATGGCGCGGCTCCGGCGGTCTTCACGGCGCTACCCTTGCGCGCCCTCATTGCGGAATCAATATCAGCTTTTCGTCATTTGATAGATATTCTCTATTGATCCTGCGCGGCGCCTAACGTGCGTGCCGCGCCGATCAGCGCTTCCAGCAGCGGTGTGTGCGGGCTGCGCGGGGCGGTGATCAGGCCCACGCTGTGGTCGGCCCCGGCGATCGGCACCGCGCGCAGGCGGGCGTCGGCGGTGAAGAGCTCCGCCATCCGGCCGGGCAGCACGCTCGACCAGCCACCCTGCGCCACATGGCTGACCAGCGCGACGATTGAGTTCGACTCGAGTCGCGGCGCCGGCCCTGCGGCATCGGCGGCGGCCAGATGCCGGTCCACGATGCGGCGGTTCTGCATGTCGGAGGTGAGCAGGCAGAGCGGCTCGCCGGCGAGATCTGCCCAGCCGACCTCGGCGCGCCGGGCGGTGGCGCTTTCGGCGCTGACCAGCAGCATGTGGCGTTCGCGGTAGAGCGGCACGGCCTCGACCCGGCCCAGCGGCTCGCCCTCCAGATAGGTGATGCCCGCGTCGATCTCGAGCGCCTCGATCTGGGCGAGGATCTCGGCGGAACTGCGCGACAGGATCGCCACGCGCACATCGGGATGGCGGGCGCAGAACGGGCCGGTGAGATCGGCGACCATCGCCAGCGCGGTGGGAATGACGCCGAGGCGCAGGTTGCCCGACAGCCCGCGCCGGGCCACGCGCATCTCGGCCCGCATGGCGCGGGTGTCGGCAACGATACGGCGCGCCCATTCCAGCACCCGCTGGCCCTCGGGAGTGAGGCCCTGAAAGCGCGAGCCGCGCCAGACGAGCTGCACGCCGAGGCTTTCCTCAAGCTGCCGGATTGCGGAGGAGAGCGTGGGCTGGGTGACGCCGCAGGCGGCCGCGGCGCGGCCGAAGTGCCGCTCGCTGGCCAGCGCAATGAACATCTCAAGCCGCTCGATCATCCCGCCTCCGGCGTTGCCTGCCATCAAAGCACGCGGATCCGGCCTGGTCCACGGCTCCGCTCCGAGGCGCATGAAGCGTTGCGGCCCGCCGCGCGGGGGTGGGAATGCGCGGTTGCGCCTTGCTGGCCGCTGCGCTGCCGCCTACATGGGCGCGGATGAAACGCTTCCTCCCCTTCCTGCCGCAGGATCCTGTCGTCTCGGTGGTCCGGCTCAACGGGCTGATCGCGCCGGCCGGCCGTGTCGGCGCCGGGCTCAACGACGCCACACTGGCCCCGCTTCTGGAGCGCGCCTTCACCCGGGGCCGGCCCAAGGCGGTGGCATTGGCGATCAATTCCCCCGGTGGCTCGCCGGTGCAGTCGAGCCTGATCGCGGCCCGGATCCGCCGGCTGGCCGAGGAGAAGTCGCTGCCCGTCCATGCCTTCGTCGAGGATGTCGCGGGTTCGGGCGGCTACTGGCTGGCCGCGGCGGCCGACCACATCTGGGTCGACGAGACCTCTATCGTGGGCTCGATCGGCGTGATCTCGGCCGGTTTCGGGTTGCAGGACTTCATCGGCCGCTACGGTGTCGAGCGCCGGGTCTATACCGCAGGACAGTCGAAGAGCTTCCTCGATCCGTTCCGCCCCGAGAAGGCCGAGGACGTGGAGCGGCTGAAGCGCCTGCTGGACGAGATCCATGCCGCCTTCATCGCCCATGTGAAGGCCCGCCGCGGCAGCAGGCTCGCCGACGAGCCCGCGCTCTTCACCGGCGAGTTCTGGGCCGGGCGGCGGGCGGTGGAGCTCGGGCTGGCCGATGGCGTCGCCCATCTGGTGCCCAAGCTGCAGGAGATCTATGGCGAGAAGGTGCGGCTGGTGCCGCACGCGATAAGGCGCCCGCTGTTCCAGCGGCTCGGCGCGCAGCTGGCCGGCGCCGCGTTGCAGGGCCTCGAGGAACGCGCGCTCTGGGCGCGCTACGGGCTCTGAGCCGCAGATGCTGCAGATCGTCGCCCTCTTCCTGCTCGTGATGCTACTTCTGGGGCTGGGCGGCAAGCTGCGGCGCGGCGGCCGGCTGCGCGGGCCGAAGGACCAGACGCAGCTGAAGCCGCCGCGCAAATGCGCCCGTTGTGGCCGGTTCCTGATCGGCGGCGGCGACTGTGACTGCGATCGCAAGGGATAGGGTGGCCCGTGGCATGGCCCGTGATTTCGGTCGTGCTGGGGCTCGGCCTCCTGCTGCTGGCCGGCGACGCGCTGGTGAAGGGGGCGGTCAACCTCAGCCTGCGGCTGGGCATTCCGGCGGCCATCGTCGGCATGACGGTGGTCTCCTTCGGCACCTCGGCGCCGGAGCTTCTGGTTTCGGTCCAGGCCGTGCTTGCCGGGGCGCCGGAGCTGGCACTGGGCAATGTGGTCGGCTCGAACATCGCCAATGTGCTGCTGGTGCTCGGGCTTCCGGCGCTGTTCGCGACGGTGTCCATCAGCGGCCCGGGCGCCCGACGCGACCTGCGCATCATGCTGGCGGCGAGCGCGCTCTTCGCGGTGCTGGTCTTCCTGGGCCCGATCCGCTGGCCGCAGGCGTTGGTTCTGCTCTCCGGGCTGGCCTGGCTCTTGTGGGACGCGCTGCGGCAGGCGCAGGCCCATCGCAACGGCGCCCGGCCCGACGCCGCCGCCGCGCCCCCGCTGGAGCAGGCGGAGGCGGGCATGTCCTGGCTCCGGATCGGCCTTTTCACCGGGTTCGGGATCCTCGGCCTGCCGATCGGCGCCAGTCTGCTGGTGGACGGATCGGTGGCGATCGCCGCGGTGCTGGGCGTCAGCGAGGTGGTGATCGGGCTGACGCTGGTGGCGGTGGGCACCTCGCTGCCCGAGCTTGCCACCACGCTGATCGCCGCCCTGCGGCGCGAGGCTGGCGTGGCGCTGGGCAATGTGCTGGGCTCGAACTGTTTCAATCTTCTGGGCATCCTCGGGGTGGCGGGGCTGGTCGGGCCGATCCCGGTGCCGCCGGAGGTGCTGAGCCGCGACCTGTGGGTGATGCTGGGCAGCTCGCTCCTGATGGGCTTTCTGATCTATGTCGGGCGGCCACTGGGGCGGTGGGCCGGGCTCGGGCTTCTGGCGCTTTATGCGGGCTACCTGGCGCTGCTGGTCTTCGGGATCGGTCGCTGAGGCAAGGGGGGCGGGTATGGCAAGGGCTCTGGTGACCGGGGCGGGACGGCGGCTGGGGCGTGCTATGGCGCTGTCTCTCGCCGCTCGCGGGCATGATGTGGCGGTGCATTACGCGA
>PUNI01000151.1 GCA_003551745.1 Paracoccaceae bacterium
ACCACGGCGACGCGCGCCTGAAGGCGCTGGTGCTGCCGCGGCTGATCGCGGGAGACTGGATCGGCACGATGAACCTGACCGAGCCGCAGGCCGGCAGCGACGTGGGCGCGCTGACCACCCGCGCCGAGCCCGCCGGCGACGGCCGCTTCCGGCTGACCGGGCAGAAGATCTACATCTCCTGGGGCGACAATGACGTGGCGGGCAACGTCAGCCACCTGGTGCTGGCGCGGCTGCCTGACGCTGCGCCGGGCGCGAAGGGGATCAGCCTCTTCTGGGTGCCCAGGCGCGATCCCGAGACGGGGGCCGCGAACGGCGTGCGCACCGTGGGCGTGGAGCACAAGATGGGGCTGCACGGCTCGCCCACGGTGACGCTGGCCTATGAGGGAGCCACCGGCTGGCTGGTGGGCGCACCCCATGCCGGGCTGCGGGCAATGTTCACGATGATGAACAATGCCCGGCTGGCGGTGGGCGTGCAGGGGATCGGGCAGGCCGAGGCAGCGCTGCAGCATGCGCTCGCCTACGCCGAGGCGCGGGTGCAGGGCGCCACCCCGGCGGGGCGCGAGTCCGCGATCCTCGGCCATCCGGACGTGCGGCGGATGCTCGCCGTGATGCGCGCCGAGGTGTTCGCCGCCCGGGCGATCGCCTTCGACACGGCGGTGGCGATCGACATGGCGGCGGCGACCGGCGAGGCGGCCTGGGCAGCGCGCGCGGGCTGGCTGACGCCGATCGCCAAGGCCCATGGCACCGACACCGGGGTGGCCGTGGCCGGCACGGCCATGCAGGTGCAGGGTGGTATGGGCTATATCGAGGAGGCGGGCGCGGCGCAGTATCTGCGCGACGTGCGGGTGACGACGATCTACGAGGGCACCAACGGCATCCAGGCGATGGATCTGGTGGGCCGCAAGCTCTCGGACGGCGGCGCGGCCGCCTTCGCCGCGCTGGAGGCGATCCGGGCGCCGGAACTGGCCGGCGCGGCGGCGCGGCTGCGCCGTGCAACCGAATGGATGCTGGCCGCCGAGATGCCGGCCCGCGGTGCCGGGGCCAGTGCCTATCTGCGCGCCTGGGCGCGGGTGCTGGGGGCGGGCTATCATCTCGCCGCCGCGCGCGCCGAAGGCGGCGCCGGCCCGCGCAGCGCCCTGGCGCGGGTCTATCTCGGCCGGCTGCTGCCCGAGCATGTCGCGCTGACCGAGGAGGCGATGGCCGGCGACGAGGATCTCTATGCCCTGTCGCGCGACGCGCTGGCGGCGGCTGGTTCCGGTGGGGATCTGGCGGCGTGAGGTGCCAACGCGCCGCGGCGGACGCGCCCGCGTGAGGCGCCCGGCCGACCCGGCGCCGATCCGCCATCCTTTCGGCGAGCCGCCCGCGCCCGGCGCCGCGGTTGAACTGGCCGAGGGCGTGCTGTGGCTGCGGCTGCCGCTGCCGATGCGGCTCGATCACGTCAATGTCTATGCGCTGGACGACGGCGACGGCTGGACGCTGGTGGACACCGGCCTCGACACCGGCAAGACCCGCGCGATCTGGCAGAAGGCGCTGGCCGGGCCGCTCGCGGGAAAGCCGGTGCGGCGGGTCTGCGTCACCCATCACCATCCCGACCACATCGGCCTTGCCGGCTGGTTTCAGGCCACCCACGGCGCGACGCTCGTGACCACCCGGACCGCCTGGCTCTTCGCGCGGATGCTGGTGCTCGACGAACAGCCACGCCCGGCGCCGGAGACGCTGGCCTTCTGGCGCGCCGCCGGCATGGATGCGGCCCTTCTCGCCCGCCGCGCCGGCCAGCGGCCGTTCAACTTCGCCGATGTGGTGGCGCCGCTGCCGCTGGGCTTCCGGCGCATCGCCGAGGGCGACCGGCTGCGGCTGGCGGGGCGGGCGTGGGAGGTGCGGCTGGGCGGCGGCCATGCCCCGGATCACGCCACGCTCTGGAGCCTTGACGACAACCTCGTGCTGGGCGGCGACCAGCTTCTGCCCGGCATCTCGCCCAACCTCGGCGTCTATGCCACCGAGCCCGAGGCCGATCCGGTGGCCGACTGGATCGAGAGCTGCACCCGGCTGGCGGCCCGGGCCCGCGACGACCAGCTGGTGCTGCCGGGCCACAAGCTGCCCTTCACCGGCCTGCCCCTGCGGCTCGCGCAGCTGGTCGAGAACCACCATGCGGCGCTGCGGCGGCTGGAGGCGGATCTGAGCCGCCCGAAGACGGCGGCGGAGACCTTTGCGTCCCTCTACGGCCGCGCGATCGGCGAGGACGAATACGTGCTCGCGCTCGCCGAGGCGGTGGCCCATCTCAATCACCTGCACCGCGCCGGTCGCATCCTGCGCGAGGCCGGCCCCGGGGGCGCCTGGCTGTGGCAGGCCGCCGCGCGCGGGCAGGCCGCGGCCGCGGGCGGCGGGCCGTGACAGGCGCCGGCGCATCGCCTATACCCGGTGGCGAGGGTTTCGCGGCGGCTCCGATGTCGGCCGCGGGCCGGACAGGGCAAGGAGCGACCCCGCATGGCGAAGAACGGAGCCAAGCACGAACACGGCAAGATGGACATCCGCGAGCACGAGAAGACCTTCGCGGGCTTCATCCGCTTCGCGGTCTGGACGGTGGTGATCGTCCTGGCGATCCTGATCTTCCTGGCGCTGGCGAATGCCTGACGCGCTGCGCCGGGCCGGGCTGGCCCGCCTCGCGCTGGTGCTTCTGCTGCCCGTGCTCCTGGCCGCCTGCGCCGGGCGGGCGGAGTGGGCGCCCGACGAGGTGGTGTCGCGCGCGCTCCACCCCAACGGCGGCGACAGCGAGATCACCCTGATCACTGTGGTCAACAACCGCAGCGGGTCGGGAGATCATTCGGCGCTGCTGATCAGCGGCGACCACCGGATCATCTATGACCCGGCGGGCACGTTTCAGGTGCCGCAGACACCGCGGCGCAACGATGTGCTCTATGGCATCTCGCCACAGGCGGAGCTGATTTACTATGGCTACCACGCCCGCGACGACGCCTATCGCGTGATCGCCCAGACCGTGGAGGTGAGCCCCGCGCAGGCAGCCGCGGCCATGCGCGCGGCCGAGGCCGAGAGCCGGGCCGGGCCGGGCATGTGCGCCATCCGCACCGGGCGGGTGCTGCGGTCGGTGCCGGGCTTCGAGGGGCTTTCGGGCTCGCCCTTTCCCAACCGGCTCGCCGACAGTTTCGGCCAGATGCCGGGGGTCAGCACCCGCGAGATCCGGCAGGGTGACCTGCCGCCGGCCTTCCGCACCATCACCGGCGTCACCGCGACCCCGGTGGCGGGGCTTTGAGGGGGCTCCGGGTCACGCGAATCTGGCTGCCGACGGAAGCGCCAGCCCGCGCAGGAATTCTGCGGCCTCCATGGGCCGGCGGCCCTGCCGCTGGACCTGCAGGATCTCCACCGCGCCCTGACCGCAGGCGACGACCAGCCGGCCGGGCGGTGCGGGCAGCAGCGCGCCGGGGCTGCCGTCGCCATCGCCGTCGGCCAGCCGGCTGCGCAGCAGCTTCACCCGTTCCGCGCCCGCCGCGCACCAGGCGCCCGGGAAGGGCGAGAGGCCGCGAATCTGCCGGTCGACCTCGATGGCCGGCCGCGTCCAGTTGATCCGCGCTTCGGCCTTGTCGATCTTGGCGGCATAGGTGACGCCCGCCTCGGGCTGCGGCTGGGGCACAAGCTCGTCGAGCCGGTCCAGAGCCGCCACCGCGAGTCGGGCGCCGAGGGCGGCAAGCCGGTCGTGCAGATCGCCGGTGGTGTCCTCGGGCCCGATCGGGGTGGCCTCGGCGAGGAGCACCGGGCCGGTGTCGAGCCCCGGCTCCATGCGCATGATGCAGATGCCGGTTTCGGCGTCGCCGGCGAGCACGGCGCGGTGGATCGGCGCCGCCCCGCGCCAGCGCGGCAGCAGCGAGGCGTGGATGTTGAGGCAGCCTCGCCGCGGCGCGTCGAGCACCTCCCGTGGCAGGATCAGCCCATAGGCCGCCACCACTGCCACATCGGCGCCAAGCGCGGCGAAGGCGGCCTGTGCCGCGGCGTCGCGCAGGCTGGCCGGGTGGTGCACGGCGAGCCCCAGTGCCTTTGCGCGGGCGTGAACCGGGCAGGGCCGGGGCTTCTGGCCGCGCCCGGCGGGCCGTGGCGGCTGGCAATAGGCGGCGGCGATCTCATGCCTGCCTGCCAGCGCCTCCAGCGCCGGGACGGCGAAGTCGGGGCTGCCCATGAAGATCACGCGCATGCCATCCCCCGCCCCGTTCCCGCGCGGCGCCGCACCCCGCTCAGGCGCGGGCCCGCTCGCGCTTCAGCTTGGCCATGCGGCGGGTGATCATCTGCCGCTTCATGAAGCCCAGATGATCGATGAAGAGGATGCCGTTCAGATGGTCGATCTCGTGCTGCACGCAGACCGACCACAGACCGTTGAAGGTCTCTTCCTGCGCGGCGCCATCGGGATCGGTCCAGCGCACGCGCACCTCGGCGGCGCGCTCCACCGGGGCGTATTGCTCGGGCAGCGACAGGCAGCCTTCTTCCGACATCACCCGCTCGGCCGATTCCCAGAGGATCTCGGGATCGAACAGCACCAGCGGGCGCGGCTCGGCCTCGGGGGGCTTGTTGCAATCCATCACGATCACCCGCTTCAAGACGCCGACCTGCGGCGCGGCGAGGCCCACCCCCGGCGCATCGTACATGGTGGCCAGCATGTCCTGCCCCAGCGCCACCATGTCGGCCGCGGGCGTGCCGACGGGCTCGGCCACCTTCTTCAGGCGCGGGTCGGGGTGGATCAGGATGGGTCGGATCGCCATGCGCGAGATTTAGGCGAGGCCGCAGGGGGGCGCAATGGCGAAGGCGGCCGGGCTTCCGGCCGGGGCGCCCGGGGTTGCGCCCGCCCCGGGGGCCGCTAGCCTCGCCCCCGTCAGCAGGGAGAGGCGGATGGATTTCGACGAGGTGATCGAGCGGCGCGGCAGCCACTGCATGAAGTGGGACATGATGGAAGCCCGTTATGGCGTGCCCGCGGCGGACGGCATCCCGATGTGGGTGGCCGACATGGATTTCCGCCCGCCCGACTGCGTGCAGGCCGCGCTGCAGGCGATGCTCGACCACGGGATCTACGGCTATTTCGGCGACGACGCCGCCTATCTCGACGCGATCGGCTGGTGGATGGCGACGCGGCACGGCTGGGAGGTGGCGCCGGAGTGGATCTTCACCACCCATGGCCTGGTCAATGGCACCGCGCTCTGCATCGACACCTGGACGCAGCCGGGTGACGGGGTGGTGCTGTTCACGCCGGTCTATCACGCCTTCGCCCGCGTGATCCGCGCCGCCGGGCGCGCGGTGATCGAATGCCCGTTGGTGCAGCAGGACGGCCGCTACGTGATGGATCTCGACGGCTACGACCTGCCGGCGCATGCGCGGATGCTGCTGTTCTGTTCGCCGCACAATCCGGGCGGCCGGGTCTGGAGCGTGGAGGAACAGCGCGCCGTGGCCGAATTCGCTGCCCGCCACGACCTGATCCTGGTCTCCGACGAGATCCATCATGATCTGGTGATGCCTGGCTATCGGCATGTGCCGATGCCGCTGGCGGCGCCAGAGAGCCACGGCAGGCTGGTCATGCTGACCGCCGCCACCAAGACCTTCAACATCGCGGGCGCGCATGTTGGCAACGTGATCGTGCCGGATCCGGCGCTGCGGGCGGCTTTCGCCCGGAAGACCGCGGCCCTCGGCATCTCGCCCAACTCCTTCGGGCTGCACATGGCCACGGCGGCCTATTCGCCCGAGGGCGCGGCCTGGCTGGAGGCGCTGGTGGCCTATCTCGACGGCAACCGGCGGGTCTTCGACGCCGCCATCGCCGGGATCCCCGGGCTGAGGTCGATGCCGCTGGAGGCGACCTATCTGGCCTGGGTGGATTTCGCCGGCACCGGCATGGCGGCCGAGGAGTTCAGGGCACGGGTGGAAGCCGACGCACGGATCGCCACCAGCCATGGCGATACCTTCGGCGCCGGCGGCGAGAGCTTCCTGCGGTTCAACCTCGCCACGCCGCGCGCCCTTGTCGAAGAGGCCGCCGGCAGGCTGCGGCGTGCCTTCGCGGATCTCCAGTAGGCTCAGCGCGTCGCGGTTTCCGGATCGGCGCCGTCTGCATAGTCGCGCGGCGGCGCCGTGCCGGCAGCGGTGGCGTGCTTGAAGGCGCAGATCACCTCGCCGCTGTCCTCGCCCGAGGCGACGATCAGGCAGTGGAAGAGATGGCGGGTGCCGTCATGCACGTCGACCCGACCGCGCAAGCGGCTGCCGGCATCGGCGGGCAGCGCCAGACCGCCATCCCAGATGCGCAGGATCGGCAGCACGCGCCCTCCGACGTGCAGCGTCAGATGGGCGGCCTCGCGACCACGGCCGGGCCGCCTCTCATGGCGCCGGGCGGCGGCCAG
>PUNI01000232.1 GCA_003551745.1 Paracoccaceae bacterium
GCCACCAGATCGCGTGCGGCCGGCATGTTAAGCGTCAGCGGCTTCTCGACGAATACATGCCGTCCCGACGCCAGGGCGGCGCCTGCCAGGTCGGCATGGCTTTCCGGCGGCGTTGCCACCGCGACGGCGGCCACCCCCGGATCGGACAGTGCGGCTTCGGGCGAAAGCGCCGGCACGCCATGGGCTGTGGCGACGGGGGCGGCGTTCGCCGGCGAATGGTCGGCCACCGCGGCAAGCGCGCCAAGTTCGCGAAAACAGCGGGCGATATTGCGACCCCAGGCCCCGCAGCCGATCACGGCGACGCCGGCGGATGTCGCCCGGATGCCTGCCCCGTCGCTCATCGGTGCCTTGCTGCTCCTCGTGCCAATGACATCTGCCCGGCTGCCCGCGCTTATCGGCACAGGTCAGCCCGCACGCAACCGACCGTCCTGCGGCGAAACAGCCGGCAGCGACTTTTGCGCAACGAAACGCCGGCGCCGACCGAGGCTCAGGCGATCGCCGCCTTGGCCTTGCCGACGATCTGGCCGAACACCTCCGGCTCATGCACCGCGAGATCGGCGAGGACCTTGCGATCCACCTCTATGCCGGCCTGCCCGAGGCCGTGGATGAAGCGCGAATAGGTCAGGCCGGGATCGACCTCGCGCACCGCGGCGTTGATCCGCTGGATCCAAAGCGCGCGGAAGTTGCGCTTGCGGTTCTTGCGGTCGCGGGTGGCGTACTGGTTGGCCTTGTCGACCGCCTGGGTGGCGGTGCGGAAGCTGCGCGAGCGGGCGCCGTAATAGCCCTTGGCGGCCTTGACGACCTTGCGATGGCGGGCGTGGGTAACCTTGCCGGATGTGACGCGAGACATGTCTGGGGCTCCTCAGCGGTCGTAGGGCATGTATTTCTTGACGATGCGCGCGTCCGGCTCGGACAGCGCCGCCGTGCCGCGGGCGCTGCGGATGAACTTCGACGTACGCTTGATCATGCCGTGCCGCTTGCCGGCCTGCTGGGCCAGCACCTTGCCGGTGGCGGTCACCTTGAAGCGCTTCTTGGCGCTCGACTTGGTCTTCATCTTGGGCATTTCCGTCTCCTTGCCGTCGGGCGGTTCTGCGCACGACTCGGCATGCCACTACGGCCGGCCGCGCGGATTGAAGTGGGGCGTATAGGCGCCCGCGCGCAGCGGCGCAAGGGGCCGGTGCGCGTTAACCTTGCGCCAAGACGGATCGGCGATGGTTGCGCGGCAGAGCAGTCGGAGGGCGCGTTCCGTGAAGTATCGCGATTACCGCTGGCCCTGTGCCTACGAGGTCGAGGTGACCTGCGGGGCCCAGGTGGGCCGGGCCACCGTCGTGAACGTCACCCAGGCCGGCGCCTGCCTGATCGACGTGCCGCGGGTGGAGGCCGGCGACGTGATCGACATTCACTTCCTTGGCCGACGCATTCCCGCAGAGGTGCGCTGGGCGCGCCGCGGGCGCTGCGGGGTGCGTTTCGAGGCGCGTCTGGGCCAGCAGGATCTCGCCACCATCCGCCAGATGAAACCGGGCCATGGCTCTGTCCGGCGACTGCGCCCGATGCGCGAGATGCGCTGAACCTACGGCTGTCTGCTCTTTTCCCGGCAGGCATCATGCGGCTTCCGACTGACTGACGCGCCGCGGCGGGAAGTCCCTGCGCGTATCGAGGGCTTTGCCGGTCTGCGCGAGAATGCCAAAGGGGGCAGGCATGGTGCAGCGTGCGGCTGATCTCGGCATGGCCGGGCTTCAGGCGGGCCGGCGGGAGAGCAGGCAAACGCTTGCGCGGCACGACCAGGTGATCCGGCCATCCGCGGACGGGCGGAACTGCACCGAGGTGGCGCGGCTGACCGGCCTCGGGCGGTGCCGGGTCGGGGAACTGTCGCGCGCCACAATCGCTTCGGTCCGGCGCGCTGCGGCGATCGGCGCCGCAGCCGCGGTTCCAGGCCCCGACGCCCTCCGCGCCACGCGCTGCGGCACACGCGCGGACGACCGCGATCCCCTCCCAAGCCGGACCGGAGGCCAACGGCGGCCCGAACGCCAGCTCCCGATCCGATCACTCGGAAATGATACTCGCTTATGCGGTCCCGCGAGCCACGTCGGCGTCCGTGAACTGCGGGCTGTCGGGGCCGCTGACGGCCGCGTGGCGCGTCCCATCGGCGCGTCATCTGCAGGGGCTGGGCGCGTCGCTGCCTCTACTGGCGCACCCACCTTCGGGGGGCAGGTTCCCGATACAAGGTCCCCATGCGCGTTCGGAGGGCTGGCCCGCGGTGCCGGTTCCCGGTGCTGGCCTTGCCTAGCCGATGAACTGGCCGAATACGCGCCCGAAGACCGCCGGGATCTCGTCGAAGCGATAGCCCTGCGGCCTGAGGTGGTTGGCATAGACCGTCAGCCCCGCACCCAGCGCGACCATGGCCAGCGCCACCCGCGGAAAGGCGCCATGGGTGAAGGCGTTGAGAAAGGACACGAAGGCCAGCCCGATGCAGAGCGCGCCCACCAACAGAAAGAGATCCGCATCCACGGGTGTTCTCCCGCCCGGTATCCGACCCATCGGAGGCTAGATCGAAAAGGTAACCCGAGGGTTACTCCGGGTCGGTCCGGTAGATCAGCCGCTCCTCGCAGGGCGCGACCCTCAGGATGTTGGTGGAGCCCGGCACGTTGAAGGGCAGCCCGGCGGTGACCACGATCTGGTCCTGCGGATCGGCGAACCCGTCACGCCTGGCGGCGCGCACGGCGCTGAGCACCGCCTTCTTGAAGCGGTCTACCGGCTCGTCCGTGACAACCGCGTGAGTGCCCCAGGTCAGGCACAGCCGGCGGGCCACGCGCGGAACCGACGTCAGCCCGATGATCGGCACCGACGGGCGTTCCCGCGCCACCAGCGATACGGTCGTGCCCGATTCGGTGAAGCAGCAGATCGCCTTGATGTCGGTGGTCTCGGCGATCTCCCGGGCCGCGGCCACGATGCCGTCGGCGATCGTGCGGTGTGGCACGCTGCGCGAGGCCACGATGATGTCGCGATAGATCGGGTCGCCCTCGACCTCGATGGCGACGTTGTTCATCGTGCTCACCGCATCGACGGGATAGTTGCCGGCGGCAGATTCGGCCGACAGCATCACCGCATCGGCACCCTCGTAGATGGCCGTCGCCACATCCGAGATCTCGGCGCGGGTGGGCATCGGGCTCGTGATCATGCTTTCCAGCATCTGCGTGGCCACGATCACCGGCTTGGCCGCCGCGCGCACCCGGCGGATGAGCCGCTTCTGGATCGGCGGGATCGACTGGACGGGCAGCTCCACGCCGAGGTCGCCGCGGGCGATCATGATGCCGTCCGAGACCGCCAGGATCTCGTCGAACTCCTTCAGCGCGGCGGGCTTCTCGATCTTGGCCATCAGCAGGGCGCGCTCGCCCACAAGCGCACGCGCCTCCTGCACATCGGCGGCGCGCTGGACGAAGGACAGCGCCACCCAGTCCACCCCGAGCCCGCAGGCGAACTCCAGATCGGCCCGGTCCTTCTCCGAAAGCGCGGCCACGGGCAGCACCACGTCCGGCACGTTCACGCCCTTGCGGTCCGAGATGGTGCCGCCGACCATCACGGTGCACTCGGCGAAATCTTCGCCGCAGGCGTCGACCCGCAGGCGGATCTTCCCGTCGTTCACCAGCAGCGTGGCGCCTGGCTCCAGCGCCTGGAAGATCTCGGGGTGCGGAAGGCAGACCCGGTGGCTTTCGCCGGGCGCGGGGTCGAGGTCGAGGCGGAAGACCTCGCCCTCCTCCAGATCGGCGGCGCCGGCGGCAAAGGTGCCGACGCGCAGCTTCGGGCCCTGCAGGTCGGCGAGGATGGCGATCGGCCGCCCGGCTTCGGCCTCGACGGCGCGGACATTGGCGTGGCGGTCGCCGATCTCGGCATGGGTGCCGTGGCTCATGTTCAGCCGGAACACGTCGGCCCCGGCCTCCACGAGGGCGCGGATCGTGTCGTGGTCGCTCGAGGCCGGGCCGAGCGTGGCCACGATCTTCACGCAGCGCATGCGGCGCATCGGTATCTCCCTTCTGGGCTTGCAGTTTGTATGGCGCGATTTCGGGGCTGCGACAACCGGCGCACCGGCGGAAATGTTAGCGGCACCATCGGCGCGCCGGGTTGACCGGAGGGCGCAGGCGGCCAAGCTTCCGGTTATCAGAAGGAGGTTGCACGATGACGCATTCCGATATCGACCCGGCGACCCGCGAGGCACTGGAAGCGGCCGCCTTCCGGCGGCTCGTGGCGCATCTGCGCGATCGTCCCGACGTGCAGAACATCGACCTGATGAACCTCGGGGGGTTCTGTCGAAACTGCCTCAGCCGCTGGTATGCCGAGGCCGCCGCCGAACGCGGTATCGCGCTCGACAAGGAGGCGGCCCGCGAGATCGTCTACGGCATGCCCTATGCGGAGTGGAAGGCACTCCACCAGACCGAGGCGAGCCGGGAGCAGCAGGCCGCCTTCGCCGAGAGCTTCGCGCGGAATGTCGGCGGCGCCCGCTAGTTGCCGCGGCCGTGGCGCTCGAACGCCGCGTCCATTCGGGCGACCATCGCATCCTCGATCTTGCGGGCGAGATCGCCGGTGAGCGCGTCCTGCTGTGCGAGTGCTGCGGCGCCGTCCTCGGTCTGCGAGAACCGGCGGAGCGCCTCGATCTCGGCAAGGCTGTAGCGCGCGGCGAGCGCGCTCGCCCGCTGGCCGAGGGCGGCGCGGGCGGCGCGGTGCATCTCCTCGTAGTAGAGCGCGCTCAGCACCATGAGCTCGGGCCCCGAGAGATCGGGCTGCAGTTCGCGGGTGGCGGCAAGCAGGCTGCGGATAGGTGGCTCGGCGAGGGAGCGGATCAGCCCGTCGCCGGCCGCCGCCTCCAGGAACAGCAGCGCGGCGCGGCGGCGGTCACGGTCGTCTGCACGGTCGTCTGCGGCCAGGGTCTGGGGCATGGCGACCAAGGCGGCGCAGATGAGAACGGCAGCGCCAAGTCGCAGCATCGGTCGCATCCCGGGATCGGAGCGGGGTCTGGGCACCCCGCTGCCATAGTCTAGCTGGTGCGGAGATCGGCCCGCCACACAGATCATGGCCGAAGCGATCACGCCTTGGCGATCTGCCCGTTCAGATTGCGGTGGCGACCGTGTCGGCGATGTAGATCTCGCGCAGGCGGCGGGTGATCGGCCCGGGCGCGCCGTTGCCCACCCGTGTGCCGTCGATCTCGACCACCGGCGTCACGAAGGTGGAGGCGGAGGTGACGAAGGCTTCCTCGGCGGCCTTGGCTTCGGCCAGCGTGAAGGCGCGCTCCTCGATCTGCATCTGCGCCTCCTCCGCCAGACGCTTGACTGCGGCGCGGGTGATGCCGTGCAGGATCTCGGTGCCGAGGTGGCGGGTGATGATGCGCCCGCCGGCGACGATCCAGGCGTTGTTCGAGGTTCCCTCGGTGACGAAGCCGTCCTCGATCATCCAGGCATCGTCGGCGCCGGCCTGTTTCGCCGCCATCTTGCCCATCGAGGGATAGAGAAGCTGCACCGTCTTGATGTCGCGCCGGCCCCAGCGCAGGTCGGGGATCGAGATCACCCGGATGCCGGTCTGCGCCGCGGGCCGGTCGATCAGCGCGGCTGTCTGGGTGAAGAGCACCACCGTGGGGGTGGCGCTCTCGGGGTATGCGAAGTCGCGGTCGGCCGCGCCGCGGGTGATCTGAAGATAGATCATGCCCTCGTCGAGGTCGTTGCGGGCGATCAGTTCGCGGTGGATGTCCAGCAGTTCGGCCCGGGCGAGCGGCGCCGTCATTCCGAGCTCCCCCAGCGACCGTTCCAGCCGCGCGGCGTGACCGTCGAAGTCGACCAGCTTGCCGCCGACCACCGAGGTGACCTCATAGACACCATCGGCGAAGAGAAAGCCCCGATCGAAGACCGAGACCTTTGCCGACTCCTCGGGCAGGTACTCCCCGTTCACATAGACGATGCGGCTCATCCGGCCCTCCTCGTTGCCTGGCCGCCCCCGCCGGCCGCCTTCAGCCCCAGAGCGCGGCCTCGGGCGGGTGAATGCCGGCGGCATCGAAGCGCAGGGGATGGGGTCGGTCTTCGGCCAGCAGCAGCGGGCCGTCAAGGTCCGTCACCGCCGCACCCTGGGCCACGAGCACCGCGGGCGCCATGGCGAGCGACGAGCCCACCATGCAGCCGACCATGATGCCATAGCCCTCGGCGCGGGCGGCGTCGCGCAAGCTGAGCGCCTCGGTCAACCCGCCGGTCTTGTCGAGCTTGATGTTGACCATGTCGTAACGGCCGGTCAGCGTGGGAAGGCTTTCCCGGTCGTGGCAGCTTTCGTCGGCGCAGACGGGCAGCGGCCGGGCCATCTCGGCCAGCGCGGCATCGGCGCCGGCGGGCAGCGGC
>PUNI01000096.1 GCA_003551745.1 Paracoccaceae bacterium
CCGATGCGGCGCGCGGCGCGTTAAGCATCCGGCAAGGTTTGCCGGGGAGGCTGCCGCGTCTGCAGCGCGGCCAAGTCATCGCCGCGACCGGGCCCGCAACCGCGCCGGCGGCAGACGCCCGCGACCGGCGCCGCATCGAGGAGGAGTTCGAGCATGGCCGATTATGCCAATCTTCCGGCCCCGTCGCCCGAGCAGGGGCTGAACCGCTATCTGCAGGAAATCCGGCGCTTCCCGATGCTGGAGCCGGAAGAGGAATACATGCTCGCCAAGCGCTGGGTGGACCATCAGGACACCGAGGCGGCCCACCGTCTCGTCACCTCGCATCTGCGCCTCGCCGCCAAGATCGCCATGGGCTATCGCGGCTACGGCCTGCCCACCGCCGAGGTGATCTCGGAGGCGAATGTCGGCCTGATGCAGGCGGTCAAGCGCTTCGATCCCGAAAAGGGCTTTCGGCTCGCGACCTATGCGATGTGGTGGATCCGCGCGTCGATCCAGGAATACATCCTGCGCTCGTGGAGCCTCGTGAAACTGGGCACGACCTCGGCCCAGAAGAAGCTCTTCTTCAACCTGCGCAAGGCGAAATCCAAGATCGGCGCGCTGGAGGAGGGCGACCTGCGCCCGGAGAACGTGGCCCAGATCGCCCATGAGCTGAACGTCTCCGAGGCGGAGGTGATCTCGATGAACCGCCGGATGGCGGGCGCGGATGCCTCGCTGAACGCCACCGTCGGCTCGGACGGCGAGGGCAGCACCTCCTGGCAGGACTGGCTGGAGGACGAGGACGCCGACCAGGCCGGGCAGTATGCCGAGCGCGACGAGCTGGAGACCCGCCGCGGCCTGCTGGTCGAGGCCATGGACGTGCTCAACGAGCGCGAGAAGGACATCCTCACCCAGCGCCGGCTGCTCGATGATCCGGTAACCCTCGAGGAACTATCCGGGCAGTACAATGTCAGCCGCGAGCGCATCCGGCAGATCGAGGTGCGCGCCTTCGAGAAGCTGCAGGACCGCATGCGCGTGCTGGCCCGCGACAAGGGCATGGTCGTTCCGGCCTGATCCGCGCCCGATCCGCCGCAACCGCCCCGGCCGGTGACGGGCGGGCGGGGCCAGGGCGGGCAGACCGGACGGGCCCGACCGGGCGCAGGCGGCCAGGAGGATGGACGCCAATGGCCCGGACCCGTCCCGTGCCGCGCCCGCGCGCGGATTTCCCGCCGCTGCCGGAATCGGTCACGGACAATCGGATCGGCCTCGTCGGGGTGGCCTGCGCGCTGTTCGCGCTGGGTCTCTGCCTGGCCCGCCCCGAGATGTCCGCGGCCGCCTTCGTGCTGGTGCTGATCGCCGCCTATGCGCTGCCGGTGGCGGTGCTCGAGACCGCCCTGTTGCGCACCCACCGCCGCGCCTCGACGGGGCTCGACTGGTCGCGCCCCTGCCGGCCCGATCCGGGGCGGGTCTTGACCAAGCTCCTGGGGGTGACGGCGACAGTGGCGGCGGTGCTGGCGGCGCATGGGCTCTTCCGCGTCTATGCACCTGCGCAGCTGGCGGTGCCCTTCGCCCTCTTCGTCGCCTTGGTGCCGGCGCTGGCGGTCGTCACGCCCGTCTATGTCGCGTTCGTCGACGGCCGGCAGCGCTCCCCGCACGACATCTATTGGCAGATCGGGGCTTTCCTGACCGGCCAGCGCGGCGCGCCCGAGCTGCCGGCGCTCGCCGACCATGCTCTGGGCTGGACGATCAAGGGGATCTTCCTGCCGATCATGGTCTTCTATCTGCACGCCAATGGGCTGCGGCTGGACGAGATCCGCGCCGGCCTCTCGGGCGGGCTGATCGAGCTGGTTGTAGCGCTGACGATGGTCGCCATCATCATCGAGCTTACCATCGTCTGCACCGGCTATGCGCTGACGCTGCGCGCGCTCGACGCCCATATCCGCAGCCCGAATCCGCTGATCGGCGCCTGGGTGGTGACGCTCGTGTGCTACGAGCCGCTCAACCGCATCGTCACGGGCGTGGTCCTGCGCTATCGCACCGAGCGCGACTGGGCCGAGGTGCTGCCCGACTATCCTCTGCTGATGTGGCCGTGGATCGTGGCGCTGCTGGCGAGCTTCGCGCTCTGGGTCTGGGCGACCGCGATCTTCGGGCTGCGCTGGTCGAACCTGACCCATCGCGGCATCATCACCGGCGGGCCCTACCGCCTCACAAAGCATCCGGACTATGTTGCGAAATCGGCCTTCTTCTGGCTGTCGGCCGCGCCCTTCCTCACCGCGACCGACGCCTGGACGGCGGTGCGGGCCACAGTGGCGATGCTGGCAGTGAACCTGATCTACTATGGCCGCGCGCGGATGGAGGAGCGGCACCTGTCGCAAGATCCGGCCTATGTCGCATATGCGCTGGCAATGAACGATCGCAGCCTGTTCCGCGGACTGGCCCGACTGCTGCCTCTCTTGCGCTACCGCGCGCCGGGCGCTAGGCCGGAAGCGGCGGTGGTCCCGGACAGCGAAGGGCCGGTCGCGGGAGGAGAACACAGCGCATGAGCCAGCCGATCCGCTGGGGCGTGCTGGGCGCGGCGCGGATCGCCCAGACCGCGGTCTGCCCGGCGATCCACCTGGCCGAGGGCGCGGTGCTTGCCGCGCTGGCGACGACCGATCCCGCCAGGGCCGGTGCGTTTACCGCGCAGTTTCCCGGGCTGCGGCTGCACACGGGGTATCAGGCGCTGCTCGAAGACCCGGCGATCGACGCCGTCTACATTCCCCTGCCCAACGATCTGCATGTGCCCTGGACGACCGCCGCGCTGGCGGCCGGCAAGCATGTGCTGTGCGAGAAACCCATCGCGCTGCAGGCGGGCGAGATCGACGGGCTGATCGCGGCCCGCGACGCCGCTGGCCGGCTGGCGGCGGAAGCCTTCATGGTGGTGCATCACCCGCAATGGCGGCGCGTGCGCGCGCTGCTGGCCGAGGGTGCCATCGGCCGGCTGGTGCACGTGGAGGGCGCCTTCGCCTATCCGCCGCCCGCGCCCGGCAACTATCGCCACGATCCCGGCATGGGCGGCGGCGCGCTGCGCGATATCGGCGTGTATCCGGCGGTGACCACCCGCTTCGCCACCGGCGCCGAGCCCGCGCGCGTGGAGGCGCGCATCGATCGGGAGGGTGGGGTCGACCGGTTCGCCCGGGTCTGGGCGGAGTTCGCGGAGTTCACGCTGTCGTTCTACGTCTCGATGGCGCTGGCCGGCCGGCAGGAGATGGTCTTCCACGGAACCGAGGGCGTGCTGCGCCTGCCGGGTCCGTTCCGTCCCGATGCCAACGACGGCGGCCGCATCGAATGGCAGCGCGCCGACGGCAGCGAGGTGATCGAGCGCTTCCCGCGGGTCGATCAGTACCGGCTGATGGTGGAGGCCTTCGGCGCGGCGGCCCGCGGCGGTGCGCCCTTCGCCTGCCCGCTGGAGTTCTCGCGCGGAAACCAGGCGATGATCGATGCGATCCTCGCCGCCGATCCCGGTTGACGGAAGGGGGCTGCGCGGGCTCACGAAGCGCGCTATGCTGCGGCGCGGCATGAGCAGGGGGTGCGGTCGATGGGCATCGTGATCACGGTGGCGCAGCAGAAGGGCGGCTCGGGCAAGACCACGCTGGCGGCGAATCTCGCGGTGGCGCTGGCGGCCGGGGGGCACCGGGTCGCGCTGATCGACACCGACCCGCAGGGAAGCCTGGGGCGCTGGTTCATGGCCCGTCGCGACGCGGCGCCGGCCGCGGGGGAGGCGCTGGAGTTCTCCACCGCCTCGGCCTGGGGTGTGGCCTATGAATGCGAGAAGCTGCGGCGCGGGGCGGATTTCGTGCTGGTCGACACCCCGCCCAAGGCCGATGCCGATCTGCGCCCGGCCCTGCGCGAGGCAGATCTGGTGCTGGTGCCGGTGGCCACCTCCCATGTCGATCTCTGGGCCACCGAGGGCGTGCTGGACCTCTGCCGCCGCGAGGGCCGGCGGGCGGTGGTGGTGCTCAACCGCACCCGCCCCGGCACCCGCCTGGGCGAGGAGGTCGCCGCCGCCGCCCGGGCGATGGAGGCCGATCTCGCCGCCGCCACGCTCGGCAACCGCGTCGCCTATGCCGAGACGCTGGGCCAGGGCCGGGCCGCGAGCGAGGGCCGACGGTCGCCGGCAGCGCGCTCGGAGATCGACGCCCTCTGCGCCGAGATCCTGACCGCGCTGGACAAGGCCTGAGATACGGTCTCCGAGCGGCCCCGCGGGCGGGCGCGGCGCGCCGGCCGCCGCGTCTGCTGCAATTTCGGGCATCCGTGCCCCGCGCTGCTTGCTTTTTCGGCCTGCCGGCGCCAGCATTCCGCAGGGGGTCCAGGCAGATTGACAGCGCCCGCCGCTCCGCAAAGCGTCGCTGGCAGGCTGCGCCGCCCGCACCCATCGGGCCGGCGCGGACCCAAGGCATCGACAGGGAGTTTCGAGATGACCGTTTCCCACCGCCTGCCGCGCTCCATGGCCGCCGCCCTGGCCGTGGCCGCGGCCTCTGCTGCTGCGGCGCCCGCCGCCGCCCAGACCAATGTGAGCTTCATCATGGACTGGGCCTGGCAGGGCCCGCAGGCCTTCGCGCTGATGGCCCGCAACGAGGGCTGTTTCGCCGAGGGCGGCGTCAACATCACGCTCGACCGCGGTTTCGGATCGGGCCGCACCCCGGTGGAGCTGGCCTCTGGCACCTACCAGATGGGGCTGGCCGACCTGAACCCGACCATCAAGTTCCGCGCCGAGAATCGCGACAGCGACATCATCGCCACCGCCATCCTGTTCGCGGGCTCTCCGCTGGTGGCGGTGGTGCGCGCCGACAGCGGCATTGAGGAGCCGGGCGACCTCGAAGGCCGGACGCTCGCCGCGCCCGATTTCGATGCCGGCCGGCAGCTGTTCCCGGTATTCGCCGCCGCCACCGGCCTCGACGCCGACAGCGTCAACTGGATCTCGGTGTCGCCGGAACTGCGCGAGCCGATGCTGGTGCGCGGCGAGGCCGACGGGATCACCGGCTTCGTCACCTCCTCGGTGCCCTCGCTGGTGGCGCTTGGGATGAGCGAGGATGATCTGCGCGTCTTCTACTACGAGGATTTCGGCGCTGAGCTCGTCTCCACCGCCGTGCTGACCACCCGCGCCTTCGCCGAGGCCAACCCCGAGGCGGTGGCGACCGTCACCCGCTGCATGATCCGCGGCGTGCAGCTGGCCGAGGCCGACCCCGAGGGCGCCATCGAGGCGCTGGTGGCACATGAGCCGCTGACCGACCCGGAGGTGGAGCTGATCCGCTGGCAGATGACCATCGACGACATGCTGCGCACCGACATGGCCGTGGCCGAGGGCATCTCGACCATCGACATGGACATGCTGCAACGCTCGATCATGTCGGTCGAAGACGCCTACGGGCTGGAGAACGCCCTGCAGGCCGCCGAGCTCTTCGACGATTCCTTCCTGCCGCCGGCCGAGGAGCGGATGTTCCTGTCGGACTGATCCCCCAACCGCAACACGCGCCGGGGCGGCGGCTGCCGCCCCGGCCGACCGCGCGAGGCGCCAATGACCCATTTCGTCGAGCTGGACAACGTGACCCTGCGCTATGGCGGCGAGGTGGACGGCACGGTAGCCCTGAAGGGCGCCACGCTGCGGGTGGGCAAGGGCGAGTTCGTCGCCGTCGTCGGCCCCTCGGGCTGCGGCAAGTCCACGCTGATGAAGGCGCTGTCGGGGCTCTGGCCGGTCAATGGCGGTGCCGTGGTGGTGGCCGGGCGCGAGGTGACCCGGCCGCTGGAGATCGTGGGGATGGCCTTCCAGAACGCCACCCTGCTGCCCTGGCGGACGACGCTGGGCAATGTCATGCTGCCTCTGGAGATCGTCGAGCCGCACCGCGGCCAGCTGCGGCGCAACCGGCAGCAATACGAGACCAAGGCGCGCGACCTTCTCAAGCTCGTGGGTCTCGGCGGCTTCGAGGACAAGTATCCCTGGCAGCTCTCGGGCGGAATGCAGCAGCGCGCCTCGCTCTGCCGGGCGCTGATCCACGAGCCCGAGCTTCTGATCCTCGACGAGCCCTTCGGCGCGCTCGACATGTTCACCCGCGAGGAGCTGTGGGACGTGATGCAGGCGGTGTGGATGGCCAAGCAGCCCACGGTGATCCTCGTCACCCATGATCTGCGCGAGGCGGTCTATCTGGCCGACCGCGTGCAGGTGATGAGCGCCCGCCCCGGCCGGATGATCCACGAGCGCCGGGTCGAGCTGGCGCGGCCGCGGCGGCTGGAGGACACCTATCGCCCCGAATTCACCGAACTGACCCATGAGTTGCGCGAGCACATCAGCCAGGCCCGCGCCGCCGCCTGAGCCCGCCCGCCCCGCGAGAGAGGCCCGCCG
>PUNI01000261.1 GCA_003551745.1 Paracoccaceae bacterium
CGGGCAGCGGCCGGGCCATCTCGGCCAGCGCGGCATCGGCGCCGGCGGGCAGCGGCTGTTCGACCATTTCGACTCCGAGGCGCAGCAGATGCGGGGCCAGATCGGCGTAGACCTCGGCCGTCCAGCCCTCGTTGGCATCCACGATGATGCGTGCGCCCGGCGCGCCGGCCCGCACCGCTTCCAGGCGTGGCATGTCGTCGGGGGTGCCGAGCTTGATCTTCAGCAGCGGCCGCTGCGCGTTGCGGGTGGCGGCCGCGCGCATCTTCTCCGGCGTGTCGAGCGAGAGGGTGAAGGCCGTGATCTCCGGCCCGGGGCGCGACAGGCCCGCCAGCTCCCACACCCGGCGGCCGCTGCGCTTGGCCTCCCAGTCCCAGAGCGCGCAGTCGACGGCGTTGCGGGCCGCACCGGCGGGCAGGGCGCGCTGCAGGGCGGCCCGGTCGACGGGCAGGGAGAGCGCGGCGATCTGTGCGGTCACGCTGTCGAGCGTCTCGCCGTAGCGGGCATAGGGCACGCATTCGCCGCGCCCGGTCACGCCGTCGGCCGTCACGGTGACGGTGAGCACCTGCGCTTCCGTCCGCGCGCCACGGGAGATGGCGAAAACCTCGGCGAGGCGGAAGGTCTCGGGCGTGACGGCGATCTGCATCGACGGCTCAGAGCGCCGCCAGCGCATCAACAAGCCGGCCCGGCCCGTGGCGTACCGGATCGACCGTCGGCAGCCCCATGCGCGCCTCCACCTCGGCGCAATAGGCCTCGGCCTCGGGCTGTGTCATGGCCGCGGTGTTGATCGAGATGCCCACGACCCGGCACGCGGGGTTGGCCACACGGGCCAGCTGCAAGCCCAGATCGCGCAGCGCCTCCAGCGTCGGCAGCGGATAGTCGGGCAGGCCGCGCATGTGCGGCCGGGTGGGCTCGTGGCAGAGGATCAGCGCGTCGGGCTGTCCCCCATGGATCAGCGCCAGCGTGACCCCGGAATAGGAGACGTGGAAGAGCGAGCCCTGCCCCTCGATCAGATCCCAGTGGTTGGGATCGTTGTCGGGGGTCAGCCACTCGATGGAGCCCGCCATGAAGTCGGCGATCACCGCGTCGAGGGGCACGCCATCGCCGGTGATCAGGATGCCGGTCTGGCCGGTGGCGCGGAAATCGGCGTTCAGGCCGCGCTCGCGCATGACCCGCTCCATGGCGATGGCGGTGTACATCTTGCCGACGGAGCAATCCGTACCGATCGCGAGCATCCGCTTGCCGCTGCGCTTCACACCGTTGGCGATGGGGTATTTCACCGAAGGCACCCGCACGTCGTGCAGCGTCCGGCCGGTGGCGCGGGCGACCGCGGCGAGGTCCTCCTCGTCGCGCAGCAGGTTGTGCAGCCCGGAGGCGAGGTCGAAGCCCTCCTCGAGCGCCTGCACCAGCACCTTCTTCCAGGCCTGCGAGATCACGCCGCCCCGATTGGCAACGCCGATCACCACGGTCTTCGCCCCGGCCGCCTTCGCCTCGGCCAGAGACATGTCGGGCAGCCCCAGATCGGCGCGGCAGCCCTCGAGCCGGATCTGGCCGAGGGCGAATTCCGGACGCCAGTCGCGGATGCCCTGGGCCACCTTGGCGGCAAGCTGGTCCGGCGCATCGCCGAGAAAGAGAAGATAAGGCGTGGCGATCGACATGGGCGGTCTCCGGGGCGCTGGTGCGGACGAGCCTCCGCGCAACTCCGCGCAAGGTGCTGGAAATCGCGCGCCCCGCGCAAGCCATCTCGCGCAGAAACCAGGGCCCGCGGGGCGGGCGGCGCAGGATTCTCCCGAGCCTGCGCGGAATCGGGCAGATCAGGCGAGCGAGGCGTAAAGCTCGGTGCGCAGGGCCTCCGGCGGGGTGTTCGAGGGATCGTTGAGATAGATCTCGAAGGCCGGCGCCAGACCGGGGCGTTCGCCGGCCTCGGCCATCCAGGGGCCGTAGAGATACCCCCAGGCCTCGTGCAGCCGCTCGTAGGGGCCGGTCAGCTCCAGCACCGCATAGCGGCCGGCGTCGAGGCTGCGCTCTTCCAGCCCTGCGGGGCAGGCGTGGTCATCGGGAAAGACCACGCCGGCAAAGCTCTGCAACTCGGCCGGCGGGGTCGAGTCGGGGTCGGAATAGGCCACCATAACGCCGGGCCCGACGCGCCCGGCAGCGCCGGCATCGACCAGCGTCTGCCAGACGCGCTGGAACACCGGCCCGACCTCTGGATAGGGGCCGGTGTGGGACAGCCCGACGATGCGGCGGGCGGCTTCTTCGCGGATCGACACGGCGTGCATCTGATGGCTCCTGTCACGTCGCGGCGATGCTAGCACATTTGCCTGCGCCGATTGCAAAGAACCGGTGGCGCCGTCATATACGCCGGCACCGTCGGGGGTGAGGGCAGGATGAACTATCTCGACTTCGAAAAGCCTCTGGCCGAGATCGAGGGCAAGGCCGAGGAGCTGCGCGCGATGGCGCGCGCCAACCCGGAGATGGATATCGGAAAGGAGGCCGCCGCGCTCGACCGCAAGGCCGAGGCGATGCTGCGCGACCTCTACAAATCGCTCAGCCCCTGGCAGAAGACGCTGGTCGCACGGCACCCGGACCGGCCGCATTGCAAGGATTACATCGAGGCGCTGTTCGGCGAGTGGATGCCGCTGGCCGGCGACCGCAACTTCGCCGACGACCAGGCGATCATGGGCGGGCTGGCGCGGTTCGAGGACCGGGCCGTGGTGGTCATCGGCCAGGAGAAAGGCCACGACACCAAGAGCCGCATCGAGCGCAATTTCGGCATGGCCCGCCCCGAGGGCTATCGCAAGGCGATCCGGCTGATGGATCTCGCCCATCGCTTCGGCCTTCCGGTGATCACCCTCGTGGACACGCCGGGCGCCTATCCCGGAAAGGGCGCCGAGGAGCGCGGGCAGGCCGAAGCGATCGCCCGCAGCACCCAGAAATGCCTCGAGATAGGGGTGCCGCTGGTGGCGGTGGTGATCGGCGAGGGCGGTTCGGGCGGGGCGGTCGCGTTGGCGACGGCGAATCGCGTGGCGATGCTGGAGCACTCCGTCTACTCGGTGATCTCGCCGGAGGGCTGCGCCTCGATCCTGTGGAAGGATGCCGAGAAGATGCGCGAGGCGGCCGAGGCCCTGCGGCTCACGGCGCAGGACCTGTCGCGGCTGGGGGTGATCGACCGGGTCGTCGCCGAGCCGGTGGGCGGGGCGCAGCGCGACCGCCCGGCCGCGATCGCCGCCGTGGGGGCCGCGATCGCGGCCATGCTGGGCGAGCTCGCCGGCCGCAAGCCTCAGGCCCTGGTCGCCGACCGGCGGCGCAAGTTCCTGCAGATGGGCGCGAAGGGGCTCGCCGCCTGATGCGCGGCTACCACATGCTGCGGGCCGCCCGATCCGGCCAGGCGGTGTCGTAGGCTTCGGCATCGAAGTTGCCGGCCGTCGCTTCCCGCAGCATCTCGCCGGGCGTCGGCAATCCGGGCGGCTCCAGCTCCTGCCAGAGACCGGCGCGCATCACTGCACGCGCGCATTGGAAGTAGACTTCGGCGATATCGATGACGACGACCGTCGTCGGGGTGACCTCGCCGCGACGGAAGAATGCCCGTATCTCGGGGTCCGCGCTCAGCCGTGCCTGGCCATTCACCCGAAGGACGCTTGCCGAACCCGTGACCAGAAACATCAGCGAGACACGCCCGTCAGCGACGATGTTGCGCAGCGAGTCGATGCGGTTGTTGCCCCGCCAGTCGGGCAGCCACAGCCTGCGGTCGTCGGACACATGCACCACGGGGCCGTCATCGCCGCGCGGGCTGGCGTCGGTGCCCTCCGGCCCCACCGTCGCGAGAACGCAGAACCGACTGGCCGCAACCCATTGGCGGTAGGCCGGCGTCAGGCGCGGGGTGACCTTGAGCACCGACGCTTCGGTGGGCGTTCCATAGAGTTGCGCGAGGTCGTCGAGCGTCTCGATGAAGGTCATCGTCCAAACTCCCGCGTCCCGAAGCCGGCTTCGCCCATAAGCCGGTTGGAGGCTGTCTCGATCTCCGTCTCCAGCCGCTCCATGAAGCCGCGCACGGCAAGTCCGGGCGGGATTTCCGGCAGGAACTCCATCACCGCAAGCCCGGGCTTCCGATAGAGGCTGTGCCGCGCCCAGAAGACGCCGACATTGCCCGCGACCGGCACACAGGGCTGACCAAGTGCCTCGTAGAGAACGCCGCTGCCGATCTTGTAGGGCAGATGCGCACCCGGAGCCACGCGCGTGCCCTGCGGGTAGATCACCAGCTGTCCGGCCGGGCCGTCGCCGGCCGTGGCGGCGGCGACCATCTCGCGGATCGCCTGTCCCTTCTTGCCGCGGTCGACCGAGACACAGCCGATCCGCCGCGCATACCAGCCCAGGATCGGCGCGCGTTCGAGCTCCTTCTTCATCACGAACCGCGCCTGCGGCAACACGCTGAGCAGAATGATGATGTCGAAGAAGCTCTGGTGCTTGGCGGCGACCAGAACGGCGCCGTCCGGCACCACACCGCGCACCTGCGAGTGCAGCCCGACCACGGCCCGGGCCAGCCAGCGGATGAAGTTGCACCAGATCCGGATACCGACGACGGCGCCGCGACGGTCGAGGGCCGCCCAAGGCGTGAACACCAGCGCGAACAGCGCCATGGAAAGATACATCAGGCCGATGAAGAGCGCCGAGCGCAGGTATTGCAGGACGGTTGCGATCAAGGCGCGTTCCCGCCTCCGGCGATGGCCTCGTCCATGATGCCCCTCTTTCCCTGTTCCGTCATTTCCGCACGCTATAGCTGCGCGATGCGAGCCTCGGCAACCAGACGTTAGTATTGGACTGGCAGGGTCGGCCTGATAGACCAATGAAACCGGGGGGCCGCAGCTACCCGCGGCCTTTGCCCAACGACGTCGTCCGGCCCGGCAGGAGCCTCATGCGCATCATCTGTCCGAACTGCGAAGCCCATTACGAAATCGAGGCGGAGGCGATTCCGCCCGGAGGGCGCGACGTTCAGTGCTCGGCCTGCGGGCACAACTGGTTCCAGAGCCCGGAGCAGGCAGGCTCCGGCCTGCCGCCGCAGGATTACGACGACCTGCCCGAAGACATCGCCGCAACCGAGGAGGCCGATGCGCCGGAACTCGACGAGGCGGAGCCGCGTCCGAGCCTCGATCCGGCCCTGCGCGCCTTCCTCCGCGAGGAGGCCGAACGCGAAGCCGCGGCCCGGCGCGACGAGGCGCAGGGCGCGGCGCCGGCAACCATGGTGGCCGAGGTGGCCGCGCCGGAGCGCGAGGTGGGCAGCCCCGAACCGGACGTCGCGGTGCCCCTCGAGCAGCCGGCCGCGGGCGGCTCCGAACACGAGGCTGCCGATGAGCTGCGCTTCCGGACGCCGCTCGGGGAGGCCGCGACGGCGCCGCAGGAGCGGAAACCCGTGCCGGCCGACCGCGAGGCCGAAACGCCGGAGACGGAGCCATCCCCCACGTCGATGTCGTCGCGGGCCGAGCCCGGCGACGGCGAAGAGGCGCCGCTCCCGATCGCCGCACGAACAGCTGCGCCGGACGCGGTCGCGCAGCCTGCACTCGAGACGAGCCCCGCGTCCGCTGGGCCCGAACTCACGCTCGACGACGAGGTCGCCCGGCGCCGGGGGTTCCGGATGGGCTTCATCGGGATGCTGCTCATCGCCGGCGGGGCGCTCTGGCTTTTTGTCTACGGTCGCGGGCTGCCCGATCCGGGCCCGTTCCTCGGCGGGTATGTCGAGACGATGGAAGCGGGACGCGTGGTTCTGGTCGAGCGCCTGGATGGCGCCGTCGATTCGTTGGTGCGCCTGACGATCGGAGACTGAACCGGCGAACCGCTCACGCCGACAAGCTCGTTCGTGAAATGTACCGCCTCAGGCACGCGGTGCCCGCCTTCTAGGGTGTGGCCAGTCTCGCGCCGCTCGGCCCGGCGAGCCCTCGGCTGCGACGCTTCGCTTCCTCGGCCTCCGAAACGACGCGCGATGGCCGTTGCCATTGGCGCAGGCCATCGGCGCAGTGGCGGGGTCCGATGGACTCAGGTTCCACGGAGTGAAGCCCCTCGCAGGGAATGCGAGCCCGTGCGCGTCTTGCAGCGACGTCGATAGCTGGATTGCGCACTGGCCCGACTTTTCCCGGATGGGGAGTCGCAGCATCAGCCTCGTGGCTTGGGCGCCGGGTTCAGAAGCGTTCGAGCAGGCGGCGCAGGTAGTCGCGCTCCAGCTCCGGTCGATCCTGCTCGCCCGAGCGACGCCGGATCTCGTCAAGCAGTTCGCGGGCGCGGCTCTGAAGGTCCTCGCCGGGCAGCAGGTTCTCTTCCGAGCCCAGACGGCCGAGGCGCCCGATATCGC
>PUNI01000419.1 GCA_003551745.1 Paracoccaceae bacterium
CTCGTCGGAGGCTTCCTCCTCGATCAGGACATGGTGGCAGTCGGCGTCGAAGCGGTCGGCGTCCAGCCCGTCCGGCCGCGGCTGGCTGCCCGGGCGCATGTCGATGAACGACAGATGGCGCAGGCGCTGTGCGGCCCGCAGATCATCGTCGGAACGGGCGATGCGGGCGACGAAGCGCCCGGTGCGGAGAGCCAGCATGCGACCTCCCTCACGGACTTGGCGCAGCAGCACCGGCGTCTAGATCACGACTAGCACAAACAGTATGCAGATGACACCGCGATGACAGGAGACCCGCCATGAGCGATGCGTCCACCACCTCCGACCGGATCGTCAAGAGCGACGCAGAGTGGCGCGCCGAGCTCTCCGATCTGGCCTACCGCGTGACCCGTCGGCATGGGACGGAACGGGCTTTCACCCATGACGACTTCCCCAAGGTCCCCGGCGTGTTTCACTGCGTCTGCTGCGGCGCGGCCCTGTTCGATCAGGCTCAGAAGTTCGATTCGGGAACCGGTTGGCCGTCGTTCTGGGCGCCGATCGAGGGTGCACCCATCGGCGAGCGCGCCGACTGGAGCCTGTTCATGCGCCGCACCGAAGTGCATTGCAGCCGCTGCGACGCGCACCTCGGGCATGTGTTTCCCGACGGTCCGCAACCGACCGGTCTGCGTTACTGCATGAACGGTGTCGCGCTGCGCTTCGAGCCGCGGGAGGCGTGAGGTCAGTCGATGAACTGGTCTGCGGTGAACCGCCCGATGTTGCGGAGCAGCTGCGCGATCAGCGTGGTCCCGCGGATCTGATCTTCGGTGACCCTGCGTGACAGCGGCACGATTTCGCCGTCCTGCAGCCCGAACCTCTCGATGTTGCTCACCACGCCGCGGTTGTCGAAGCTGACCGCGACCAGTTCGCGCTCCACCTCTACCGGGGCCCGCCAGCCGATCTGTTCCCAGCGCGAGCCGACATAATACCAGCCGCTGTCGCGCAGAAGCCCCATCGTCCCGGGGCGGCCGATCGCGGAAGCCACGGCGTCGCGGTCATCCCGCCCGATCTGGATGGCGGCCAGGGCAACGTCGTCGGGCGCGTAGCCATGATGGCGCAATTGCGGCTGACACGCCGACAGCGCCGCCACTGCCAGCACCGCCAGGCCAAGACGCCCGCCCAGACTTGCAAGAGCCCCCGCCCGCAGACGCCCGCGCCGAACCATGCCTACCCCTTGTTTCAAGGCCGCAGCCCCCATATCGAGTTACAGAAGGACGTGCAGCGGTTCAAGCCGCGAACGTGCCGGGCAGGCAGCATTGCTGCACGGCCGACATGGGGGAGCGGGGATGACACGAAAGGCCGCAGACAGCGAAGCGCGCATCGAGCCGGCGCGGATCGACCTGCCGGTCGCGATGCCGTTGCGCGTCGCCCAGCTGGACCGCAGCGCGCCAGTGCCGTTTCACATGGAGCCGGACGCGCAGGAGCGGGCGCAACTGGCCCTGCTCGTCGGGGCCTCGCAGCTGCGCAAACTGCGGTTCGCAGGTACGCTCGACCCGCTCCCCGCGGGTGGATGGGAGCTGCAGGCCACGCTGGGGGTCACCGTGGTGCAGCCCTGTGGCGTCAGCCTGCAGCCTGTGACCACCCGCATAGACGAAACCGTCCGCCGCCGCTTCCTGCCCGATTATGCGCCGAGTGAGGACAGCGAGGCAGAACTGCCCGAGGATGTCGATACCGAACAGCTGGGCCGTGTCATCGACCCGGGCGAGGTGATGTTCGAGGCGCTGGTGCTGGCCGTGCCGGCCTTTCCTCGGGCGGCCGATGCCCGGCTCGGCGAGGCCGTCTTCACCGAGCCCGGCAGGCAGCCCCTGCGCGCAGAGGACAGCCGACCGATGGCAGCCCTGGCCAGCCTGCGCGCCCGCCTCCGCGAGCCCTGACCCCGTGCAGCGCCCGGGGTCCGGCGGCCTCGGCCCCTTGCGCCGGTGACGGAAACGGGTATTTTCACGCGTCCCGGGGCTGCGAGGCTTGGCGGCCGCGTCCAAGGGGTGTATGGCCACCGCGCGTGCTCCATGAGTCTGCGGGTCGGTTTGGTCCGCGCTTCACCATTCAGCCGAGGTCCACCACGATGGCCGTACAACAGAACAAGGTCACCCGCTCCCGCCGCAACATGCGCCGCGCGCATGACGCGCTGGTTGCCGCCAACCCCAACGAGTGCCCCAACTGCGGGGAACTGAAGCGGCCGCACCACGTATGCCCCTCCTGCGGCTGGTATGCCGGCCGCGAGGTCGTCGCCCGTGGCGAAGAAGTGCAACTGGACGAAGACGCCGCCTGATCACCTGGCACGGAGAGACGTCCGGGGGGAAGCGCCGCTGGCATGACGACAAAGCTCGACAGCGATGCGGCGACGCCCGGGCAGATCGTTATCTCTGTCGACGCGATGGGCAGCGATCTCGGCCCCGCCGCCGTTGTCGCCGGGCTGTCGGAGTCTGCCGTCAAGAACCCTGAGATCGGCTTCCTGCTGCACGGCGATGAAGCCGAACTGGGCAGGCTCGTCGGCCGCAGCCGTCCGCTTGCCGGACGCTGCCGGATCGTGCATGCGCCGCGGGCGGTCGAGATGCACGAGAAGCCGAGCCATGTCCTGCGTCACGGGCAGGACACGTCGATGTGGTCCGCGCTGGAATCGGTGCGTGCCGGCGAGGCGACCGTCGCGGTCAGTTGCGGCAACACCGGTGCGCTGATGGCGCTTTCGATGCTGCGGCTCAGGAAGCTGCCGGGCGTCAACCGTCCGGCGATCGCCTGCCTTTGGCCATCGCGCAACCCGCACGGCTTCAACGTGATGCTGGACGTGGGCGCGGATGTGCGCGCGGATGCAGAGGATCTCCTGCAATACGCGCTGATGGGCGCCGCCTATGCCCGCAACGGGCTGGATCTGAGCCGTCCACGGGTCGGGCTTCTCAACGTGGGCACCGAGGAACACAAGGGGCGCGCCGAGTTGCGGGCAGCGTTCGAGCTGATGGGCGATGCCGCCGGAGCCGGCGGCTTCGAGTTCATCGGCTTCGTGGAGGGCGGCGACATCCCCTCGGCCCGCGTCGATGTCGTCGTGACCGACGGGTTCACCGGAAATGTCGCGCTCAAGACCGGCGAGGGAACCGCAGCCCTGATCCGCGACTTCCTCCGCGAGGCGTTCCAGAATTCGCCGCTGTCCCGGATCGCCGCCCTGCTGGCGCTGACCTCGCTGCGCCGGCTGCAGAAGCGGATCGACCCGCGCCGCGTGAACGGCGGCGTGTTCCTGGGCCTCAACGGGACAGTGGTGAAGTCGCACGGCTCGGCCGATGCCACCGGGGTGTCGGCGGCCGTCAAGCTCGCATTCCGGCTCGCCGAGGCCGGGTTCAGCGAGCGTCTGGCCGCCCGCCTGGCAGGCTCGTCCCCGCCGTCGGCGCCTGCGGTGCCGGATGGGACCGGCATGCCGGCGGCGCCCGGCCCGGACCCGACCTCCTCCGCGCCCTCCACCCTCGGCCCGGTGCAGTCCGGCGGCAACGCATGACCCGGCGCGCCGTCGTTGCAGGCGTCGGGCACCGTCTGCCCGAGCGCGTCGTCGAGAACGCCGCGTTCGAGTCCCGGCTCGACACATCCGACGAGTGGATCCGCTCGCGATCCGGAATCGAGCGGCGGCATTTCGCGGCCGAGGGGGAATGCACCTCGGATCTGGCCCTCGCGGCCGCGCGCGCCGCGCTTGCCGATGCCGGGCTGGAGCCCGAAGACATCGACACGGTGATCGTGGCCACCTCGACGCCGGATCTCACCTTTCCGGCAGTGGCGACGATGGTTCAGGCCGGCCTCGGCATGCGTCACGGCTATGGTTTCGACATGCAGGCGGTCTGCGCCGGCTTCATCTTTGCGCTCGCCAATGCCCAAGCCCTGATCGGCAGCGGACTGGCGCGGCGCGTGCTTGTGATCGGTGCGGAAACCTTCAGCCGCATCCTCGACTGGGACGATCGCACCACCTGCGTGCTGTTCGGCGACGGCGCCGGCGCGCTGATCCTCGAGGCCGCGGAGGGCACCGGCGCGGTCTCGGATCGTGGCGTGCTGGCCTGCGACCTGAACTCCGACGGCCGCCAGCACGGCATCCTCTACGTCGATGGCGGCGTCTCCTCCACCCAGACGGCGGGGCATCTGCGCATGCAGGGCAAGGAGGTGTTCCGCCATGCCGTCGAAAAGCTCGCGGCAACTGCGGAGACGGTGCTCGCGAGCGCAGGGCTCGGACCGGATGCGGTGGACTGGCTGGTGCCGCACCAGGCCAATCTGCGCATCATCCGGGGCACCGCCGCCAAGCTGGGACTGCCGATGCAGCGCGTGGTCGTTACCGTCCAGGATCACGGCAACACCTCCGCGGCGTCGATCCCCCTGGCCCTCTCTGTCGCCCACGCTGACGGGCGTCTGCGGCGCGGGGATCTGCTGCTGCTGGAGGCGATCGGCGGCGGCCTCGCCTGGGGCTCGGTGCTGCTGCGCTGGTAGGCGGTTGAACGCCGGCACACAACGCATTGATATTGACAGCCTTCTCTGATTCGCAGATGCTCGCCTGAAACAGGGGGTGAAGATGGCGGAAAAGACTCTGACACGGATGGATCTCAGCGAGGCTGTGTTCCGCGAGGTCGGCCTCTCGCGCAACGAATCCGCGCAGCTGGTGGAAAGCGTGCTGCAGCACATCTCTGACGCGCTGGTCGATGGCGAGACGGTGAAGATATCGTCCTTCGGCACCTTCACGGTCCGCCAGAAGGGTCCGCGCATCGGGCGCAACCCGAAGACCGGCGAGGAGGTTCCCATCCATCCCCGGCGGGTGCTCAGCTTCCGCCCCTCGCACATCATGAAGGACCGCGTGGCCCGCGGCAACCGCCGCTGACCCGCCCGGGCGTGGGGACGGCATGAGCGACAAGGCGCCCGAGGCGTTCCGAACCATCAGCGAGGTGGCGAGCATTCTCGACACGCCGCCGCATGTGCTGCGGTTCTGGGAAAGCAAGTTCGCCCAGCTGAAGCCGGTCAAGCGCGCCGGCGGACGGCGCTATTACCGCCCCGGCGATCTGATGCTTCTGGGCGGGATCAAGCGGCTTCTGCACGATGACGGAATGACGATCCGCGGCGTGCAGAAGATCCTGCGCACCCAGGGTGTGCGGCATGTGGCCAACCTCGCCCCGGCTGCGGTGCTGGCGGCGACGGGAGAGGCGGCCGAAACGGCACAGCCAGCGCGTTGGCCCGCGGGGTCGCCGGATGCTCGACCCGAGGACCTGTCGGGCGAGGGACCGCCGCAGCCCGATCTCTTCGGCGCGCAGGACATAGCCGCGGAGGCGGCCCTTCTGCCGGAAACGCTTGATGCGGTGCCGGAGCATCTCCTGATGTCCGATGCGCCGGAGAGCGCCGAGGACGGGCGGCGCCTCGCCACCCGGCTGCGCGATCTCGACGAACCGCTCTCCGCTGCGCAGGCTGCAACGGCGCACAGGTTGCGGGAGCGTCTGGCCGCGCTCCACGACCGGCTCGTGCGGGCCGCCGCGGCCGAGCCCGGCTGACCCGACGCCCCATGCGAATTCACGCTTGCCCCTGCCCCGGGAAGCGCCCTATACCCCGCGCGTCGGGCCGTGGCGCAGTCTGGTTAGCGCGTCCGTCTGGGGGGCGGAAGGTCGCGAGTTCGAATCTCGCCGGCCCGACCATTCCGACAAGTCAACGCCCATGAGCGCCGGCGTCCTGCCGTCGCAGACCCTGAGGCGCCTGGTGGGCGAGGGGGTGATCTCCGGCGTGCCCGACCTGCTCGCCGAGCAGGTCCAGCCGGCGAGCCTGGATCTGCGCCTCGGCAGCGAGGCCTACCGGGTGCGCGCCTCCTTCCTCGCCGGTCGGGATCGAACCGTCGCCGAACGTCTTCCCGAGTTCGAGATGCACCGGATGGACCTGCGCGACGGCGCGGTGCTGGAAAAGGGCTGCGTCTATCTGGTGCCGCTGGCCGAGCGACTTGCCCTTCCCGCCGATGTCCAGGGGGTTGCAAACGCCAAGAGTTCCACCGGCCGGCTCGACCTGCTCACCCGCGTGATCACCGACGGCGGCACCGAGTTCGACCGCATCGCGCCGGGCTACAACGGGCCGCTCTATGCCGAGATCTGCCCGCGCTCCTTCTCGGTTCTGGCCCGGCCCGGGCTGCGGCTCAACCAGCTGCGCCTGCGGCGCGGCGCGGCGGTGCTGGCCGATGCCGAGCTTGCCGCGCTGCATGCCCGCGAGCGACTGGTCGGCGGCGAGGCAATCATCGCCGGCGGGCTCGGCTTTTCCGTCGACCTTCATCCCGATCGCGGCGACCTGCTCGGCTACCGCGCCAAGCC
>PUNI01000539.1 GCA_003551745.1 Paracoccaceae bacterium
CCTCACGAACCTGGGTGTTGTCGAGTGCAGCCATTCCGGTTTCGTCTCCCCTTGTCGTCTGCAACGCCGCGCATTCCCGCGGTGTCCCTGTGCCGCGTCCCTATGCCGCCCGGGCGCGGTGGCGCCGGAACTGTGCCAGCCACGCCTCTGCAAAGCGCAGCACATCGTCCTCGGTCGTCTCCGGCCCCAGTGATACGCGGATAGCCGATCCCGCCACCGCCGCCTCATGGCCCATCGCGCCAAGAACCCGGCTCGCCCGCAACTTGCCCGACGAACAGGCCGAACCGGCCGAGATCGCGAAGCCGGCAAGGTCCATCTGCATCACTTGCGTCTCTCCCTTCCAGCCCGGCACCGCGAAACAGACGGTGTTCGGCAAGCGCGCGCCGCGATTCCCGACAAAAATAGTCTCCTCTGCCGAGCCGGCCAGAGTTGCAACTAGAATATTTCTAATCTCGTCGACCCGGTCCCAGACACCGTCGGCGAGATCGCGTGCGGCCGCTTCCGCCGCAGCGCCGAAACCGGCAATGCCGACGAGGTTTTCGGTGCCGGCGCGCCGGCCCATCTCCTGGCCGCCGCCCTTCAGTTGCGCGGAGAGGTCGAGGCCGGGGCGCATCACAAGCGCGCCCACGCCCTTGGGCCCGCCGAGCTTATGGGCCGAGACGATGCCCATGTCGCAGCCAAGCCAGTTGAAGGCAAAGCGAAGCTTGCCGAAGCCCTGCGTCAGGTCGCTGACGGCGAGGCCCGGCGGCAGATCCTGCACGACGCCGGTCTCCGAATTGGCCAGCTGCAGCGTGCTGCGCGCGGGGTCGGCCACCGTCACCCGGCCATCGGCATCCACGGGCAGGCTGTCATCGACCCAGGCCGCCACGGCGTCATGCTCGATGGCGGCCCCATACAGCGCCCGCCCGGCCAGCGCGAGGGCCGCAGCCTCTGTGGCACCAGAGGTGAACACGATGTCGGCCCCCTCAGCGCCGAGGGCCGCAGCTACCTGACTGCGCGCGCGCTCCAGCAGCGTCTTGGCCGCACGCCCCTCCGCATGAACCGACGCGGGGTTGCCCACCACATCCATTGCCGCCGACATCGCCTGCCGCGCTTCCGGCCGCAGTGGCGCCGTGGCGTTCCAGTCCAGATAGACGCGGCGTCTCATCGCACCATCCTCGCATGCGCCCGATACCCGCCTGCGCGGCCGGGCCCTTGGCTTCCCGCCGTTGAATCGGCGCGCACGACCCGGCCTGCGCTCACGGCTCGTCCACCACCTCCAGGAGGCTCGGCACGGCCGGACAAGGGGTGAGGTCGTTGGTCACCACGTCGGACAGCCGGGTCTGGTGCAGAAAGACGTAGACATGGGCGCTGAGCCCTTCCCACAGCCGATTGGTCAGGGATTGCGCCTTCGAACCCGAAACCGCGCCGGTGGCGCCAGCGCCCGTGTGCAGGGCGTTCAGCGTCTCGTCCACCGCCTCCAGAACATCGACAATGCGGATCGCCTCGGCCGGACGCGCGAGGCGATACCCGCCCCCGGGGCCGCGGACCGATTCGACCAGCCCTGCCCGCCGCAGCTTCACGAACAGCTGTTCGAGATAGGGTTGCGACATGTGCTGCCGCCGCGCGACCTCCGAAAGCGACACCAGCGCCCCCTCCGGCGCCTCTGCCAGATCCACCAGCGCGACCATCGCGTAGCGCCCCTTCGTCGAGAGCTTCATCGCCCGGCACAGCTCCCCCGCATCCGCCAGGCGACATTGACCTGCGACGCAACGCCGCTTACTAGGCGCCGTGGCAGAGTCGGCCGCCCGGCCCCCCTGTTTAGAACATTTCTAATGTGGTCGTCGCGCTGCGTCAATCCGCGCGGCCCAGCCAGAGGACCTGAAGCCGTCACCATGCCGGAAATGATGTTCGCATGCCCGAGGTGATCTTCGCCGGTCCGGACGGCCGCCTTGAAGGCCGGTATCATCCCCAGCCCGAACGCGACGCGCCCATCGCGCTGATCCTGCATCCGCATCCCCAGTTCGGCGGCACGATGAACAACCGAGTCGTCTACAACCTGCACTACGCCTTCCGCAATCTGGGCTTTGCGGTGCTGCGCTTCAATTTCCGCGGCGTCGGGCGCAGCCAGGGCGAATACGACCAGGGCATCGGCGAGCTGTCCGATGCGGCCGCAGCGCTGGACTGGATGCAGACGCAGAACCAGTCCGCCCGTCAGTGCTGGGTGGCCGGTTTCTCCTTCGGTGCCTGGATCGGGATGCAGCTGCTGATGCGCCGCCCCGACATCTCGGGCTTCGTGTCGCTGGCGCCGCCGGCCAATCTCTACGACTTTTCCTTCCTCGCGCCCTGTCCGGCATCGGGCCTGATCGTGCACGGCACCGCCGACCGTGTGGCGCCGCCGAAGGACACCGAGGCGCTGGTGGCCAAGCTGCACGAGCAGAAGGGCATCACCATAACCCACGAAAGGATCGAGGGCGCCGGGCATTTCTTCGAAGAACCGCATATGGAGCCGACGATGAAGCTCGTTGCGGACTATGTGCATCGCCGCCTTGGCGAGACAACGCGCTGAGCCGGCCGACGGCGGAATCTTACAGTATACGTCCGCATACCATCTTTCGCCCGATGGCGATTGCGGCTAACAGGGCGCTGACCGAAACATCGCCGCGGAGGATCGCATGTCGAAGATCAAGGTGGAAAACCCCGTCGTCGAGCTCGACGGCGACGAGATGACCCGGATCATCTGGGAATTCATCAAGAAGAAGCTCATCCTGCCCTATCTCGACATCGACCTGAAATACTACGACCTCGGCATCGAGGAGCGCGACCGCACCGACGACCAGATCACCGTCGATGCGGCCCATGCCATCAAGGAGTTCGGCGTCGGCGTGAAATGCGCCACCATAACCCCCGACGAGGGGCGGGTCGAGGAGTTCGGCCTCAAGCAGATGTGGCGCTCGCCCAACGGTACCATCCGCAACATCCTCGGCGGCGTCATATTCCGCGAGCCGATCATCTGCCGCAACGTCCCCCGCCTCGTGCCGGGCTGGACCCAGCCGATCGTGGTGGGCCGCCACGCCTTCGGCGACCAGTATCGGGCGACCGATTTCCGGTTTCCCGGCAAGGGCAAGCTGACGATCAAGTTCGTCGGCGAGGACGGCACGGTGATCGAGAAGGAGGTTTTCGACGCCCCGGGCGCCGGCGTCACCATGGCGATGTACAACCTCGACCAGTCGATCATCGACTTCGCGCGGGCCTCGATGAACTACGGCCTCGGCAAGGGCTGGCCGGTGTATCTGTCGACCAAGAACACCATCCTCAAGGCCTATGACGGCCGCTTCAAGGACCTCTTCCAGAAGGTTTTCGAGGAGGAGTTCGAGGAGAAGTTCAAGGCCGCCGGCATCACCTACGAACACCGACTGATCGACGACATGGTGGCCTGCGCGATGAAATGGTCGGGCGGCTATGTCTGGGCCTGCAAGAACTACGACGGCGACGTGCAGTCCGACACGGTGGCGCAGGGCTTCGGCAGCCTCGGCCTGATGACCTCGGTGCTGATGACGCCGGACGGCCAGACCGTCGAGGCCGAGGCGGCGCATGGCACCGTCACCCGCCACTATCGCCAGCACCAGGCCGGGAAGGAGACCTCCACCAACTCCATCGCCTCGATCTTCGCCTGGACGGGCGGGCTCAAGCATCGGGCCAAGCTCGACGGCAACGAGCCGCTCAGGAACTTCGCCGAGACGCTCGAGCGGGTCACCGTGCAGGCGGTCGAGGACGGCCACATGACCAAGGATCTCGCGCTCCTCGTGGGACCCGACCAGAAATGGCTGACCACCATGGGCTATCTGGAGAAGGTCGACGAGTATCTGAACAAGGAACTGGCGGGCTGACGCGGCCGATGGAGTGGCGCATCGCGATATGCGCCCTCCGTCTCGCGCCCGTCACCGATTGGGGATATGGCGGCGTTGCCCCATGACGGAGCCGCGCCGATGCCCTGGATCTATCTTGCCGCCGCGATCCTGTTCGAGACCATCGGCACCACCGCGCTGCAGGCGAGCCAGCAGTTCAGCCGCCTCGGCCCCTCGATCCTCGTGGTGGTCAGCTATGCCGCGGCCTTCTACCTGCTGGCCCTGACGCTGGCCTACATGCCGGTCGGCGTGGTCTATGCGATCTGGTCCGGGCTGGGCATCTGCTTCATCGCCGCGCTGGCCTGGCTTCTGTTCGGCCAGACGCTGGACAGCGCCGCGATTCTGGGCATGGCGCTGATCATTGCCGGGATCGTCATCATCCAGCTCTTCTCGGCCGCCGCGCGCCACTGAGGGGCTGGACCGGCCCGCCGCGCCGGCGCATCTCGCCCGCATGACCGACCGTCCGCAGCACAGCCTGTTCGAGGATGCCCAGGGCATCGCCTTCGGCACCGCGATGTGCGGCTTCGGCGTGCATCTTCTCACCGCCGCGGGGCTCGTCACCGGCCAGACGGCGGGGCTCGCGGTGCTGATCTCCTACGCCACCGGCTGGGCCTTCGGGCCGGTCTTCTTCGTGGTCAACCTGCCCTTCTACTGGCTGGCGCTGCGCCGCATGGGCGTGGCCTTCACCGTCAAGACCTTCCTGGCCGTGGGTCTCCTCGCCCTCGTCACCACCGCGCTGCCATTGCTGATCACCTTCGACAGGCTCGAGCCCCTGACCACGGCGCTGATCTTCGGGGCGATCACCGGCCCGGGGCTGCTGGCGCTCTTCCGCCACGGGGCGAGTCTCGGCGGCATCGGCATCCTGGCGCTCTATCTGCAGGACAAGACGGGCCTGCGCGCGGGCTGGGTGCAGCTCGGCTTCGATGCCCTGCTCTTCGCCGCCGCGCTTCTGCTGTTGCCGCCGCTGCTGGTGCTCTATTCGCTCGCCGGCGCGGTTGTCCTGAACGTGGTGATCGCCGTGAACCACCGCCGCGACCGCTATGTCGCCACCTGATCACGCCCACGTGGAGTCTGACGGCGCGCTGGGGCTGGCGCGATGGCGCGATCCCGGCTATGGCGCAGCGGCAGCATCCCCGGGGAACATCGATGGACCTTCGCAACATCGCGATCATCGCGCATGTCGACCACGGCAAGACCACGCTGGTCGACCAGCTCCTGAAGCAGTCGGGCGCCTTCCGCGAGGGTCAGGCGGTTGCCGAGCGCGCGATGGATTCGAACGATATCGAGCGCGAGCGCGGGATCACGATCCTGGCGAAATGCACCTCGGTCGAGTGGCAAGGCACCCGGATCAACATTGTCGACACGCCCGGCCACGCCGATTTCGGCGGCGAGGTGGAGCGGATCCTGAGCATGGTCGACGGCGTCGTGCTGCTGGTCGATGCCGCCGAGGGCCCGATGCCGCAGACCAAGTTCGTCACCTCCAAGGCTCTGGCGCTGGGCCTGCGCCCCATCGTGGTGCTGAACAAGGTCGACAAGCCCGATGCCGAGCCCGACCGCGCGCTCGACGAGGTGTTCGACATGTTCGCGGGCCTTGGTGCCAGTGACGAACAGCTCGACTTCCCGCATCTCTATGCCTCGGGCCGCGCCGGCTGGGCCGACGACAGCCTCGACGGCCCGCGCGCGGACCTCTCGGCCCTGTTTGAGCTGATCGTCACCCATGTGCCCGCCCCGGCTCAGATCGCGCGCGAGGGCGAGCCCTTCCGCATGCTCGCCACCACGCTCTCCGCCGACGCCTATCTCGGCCGCATCCTGACCGGCCGGGTGGAGTCGGGCCGGTTGAAGGCCGGGACCACGCTGAAGGCGCTGTCGCGAGACGGCGCGCAGATCGAGAGCTTCCGCGTCTCGAAGGTGCTGGCCTTCCGCGGGCTGGGCCAGCAGCCCATCGACGAGGCGGTGGCGGGCGACATCGTCACCCTGGCCGGAATGACGAAGGCGACGGTGGCCGACACGCTCTGTGCGCCCGAGGTGGAGGCACCGCTGCCCGCCCAGCCGATCGACCCGCCCACCATCACCGTCACCTTCGGCATCAACGACAGCCCGCTCGCCGGCCGCGAGGGATCGAAGGTGCAGAGCCGGGTGATCCGCGAGCGGCTGATGCGCGAGGCCGAGATGAACGTGGCGATCAAGGTTGCCGACACGCCGGGCGGCGAGGCCTTCGAGGTCTCGGGCCGGGGCGAGCTGCAGATGGGTGTCTTGATCGAGAACATGCGCCGCGAGGGCTTCGAGCTCTCGATCTCGCGCCCGCGCGTCGTCACCCGCGACGAGGGCGGCCAGAAGCTGGAGCCCGTGGAGGAGGTCACCATCGACGTGGACGACGAGTTCACCGGCGCGGTGATCGAGAAGCTGACCGGCCCGCGCCGCGGCGAGATGGTGGAGATGCG
>PUNI01000308.1 GCA_003551745.1 Paracoccaceae bacterium
AGGCCCAGCGCCTCGATCAGGATGCGGTAGACATTGTTTTCCGGCTGCTGCTCGGTCAGGCCCAGCGAATTGACCTGCACCCCGTAGCGGAAGCGGCGATACTTCGCGTCCGCCACCCCGTAGCGGTCGCGGCAGATTTCGTCCCACAGCTCGGTGAAGGCGCGCATCTTGCACAGTTCGGTGACAAAGCGGATGCCCGCGTTCACGAAGAAGGAGATCCGCCCGACCATGCCGGGGAAATCCTCTTCCGCCACCTTGCCCTTGAGGTCGTCCAGCACGGCCGTTGCGGTGGCCAGCGCGAAGGCCAGCTCCTGCTCGGGCGGCGCGCCGGCCTCCTGCAGGTGATAGGAACACACGTTCATCGGGTTCCATTTCGGCAGATGCTGGCGCGTGTAGGCCGCGACATCGGTGATCATGCGCAGCGAGGGTTTCGGCGGGCAGATGTAGGTGCCCCGCGACAGGTATTCCTTGATGATGTCGTTCTGCACCGTGCCCTGCAGCTTGGCGACGTCCGCCCCCTGCTCCTCGGCCACCGCGATGTAGAGCGCCAGCAGCCAGGGCGCGGTGGCGTTGATCGTCATCGAGGTGTTCATCTGGTCCAGCGGGATCTGGTCGAACAGGGTGCGCATGTCGCCCAGATGGGCGATCGGAACGCCGACCTTGCCGACCTCGCCGCGCGCCAGCTCGTGGTCGCTGTCATAGCCCGTCTGGGTTGGAAGATCGAAGGCCACCGAAAGCCCGGTCTGGCCCTTGGAAAGATTGGTGCGGTAGAGCGCGTTCGACGCCTTGGCCGTGGAGTGCCCGGCATAGGTCCGGAACAGCCAGGGCTTGTCGCGGGTCTGGGCCTCGGTCATGGGCGTGCTCCTCGAGCGCAGGCAACATTCTTTCGCAGATGCCCAGATAGGGGACAGGATGTGATCTTGTCAATTCGCCGCAACGCGGCATCGGGGGTGGTGATCTGGGTGTCGGCGATTGTGCAATCCTGCGTGGATGATACCTTCTTCGGCCTCGGAGGTCGAAACCCAAGATGCTGCGACGGGCCTCAACCCTTGCTCTGGCGGCGGCGGCGCTCGTGGCGGTGTATGTGGCGCTGGCGGGCTGGGTGCTGCACCGCGGGGCCCAGGCGCTGCTCACAGTAGGCAGCATCGCCAAGTTCATTGAACCCGGCGCGCCCATCGAAGACCCACTCAGGCTAGGATACCGGGGCGATCCGGAGGCCGGACTTGGACTTGCCTTCGAGACGCTGGCAGTAGAAACACGGCTGGGGCAGGCGCCGGCTTGGTATGTCCCCGGTGCCCGCAGCGACCTCGCAGCGATTTACGTACACGGCATCGCCGGTGCCCGCGAGGACGGCTATCGCCACCTCTCCGTGCTGGCCGAGGCCGCCGTTCCGACGCTGCTGATCGCCTACCGCAACGATCCCGACGCGCCGGCGGCACGCGGTGGCCGCTATGCGATGGGCACGACCGAATGGGCCGATCTGGACGCCGCCGTCGCGGTGATGGTCGCCCGCGGCCACGACCGGCTGCTGCTCATCGGCGAGTCGATGGGCGGTGCGATCGTGGGTCGGTTCCTGCGCCGCTCGGACCATGCGCGGTTCGTGACGGCGCTCGCCCTCGACTCTCCGGCGCTCGAGTTCGAGGCCGTTCTCGCCCATCTGGCCGCATCGCGTCGGCTTCCGGCACCGGGCACCGTGGCGTGGGCGGCATTGCGGTTTCTCGACGCGCGCGGCCCCGACCGGCTGCGCGACACCGACGTGGTCGACGCGGTGGCCGGTTTCGGCGGGCCGCTGTTGCTTGCCCATGGCTCGGGCGACCGCATCGTTCCGGTCGCGATCAGCGAACGCGTGCTCGCCGAGCGCGCGGCGGCGACACATCACCTGCGCACCGCGGCCGATCATCTGCAAAGCTGGCACGCCGATCCGCCAGCCTATCGCGCCGCCTTCGGCGGGTTCCTGGCCGCGATAACCGAAGACTGAACTTCACCCAGGCAGGAATCGCGTTGCTCGTCCCGCAGCTTGGCATACAAGCTCAGGGAATGACCGGCACGGTGCAGCTTCCGCTGTGGCTCTTCATCCTGATCCTCGCCTTCGCCGCGGTGACCTTCGCGTCGCATTTCCTGTTCCCGTCGGTGCGCTGGTTCTTCCGGCGCCGGATGGAACGGGCGGTCGCCGAGCTCAACAAGCGGCTGGAGCGGCCGATCCAGCCCTTCAAGCTGATGCGCCGGCAGGACATGATCGTGCGACTGATCTACGACCCGCAGGTGATGGAGGCGGTCGTCGAGCACGCCCGCGAACAGGGCGTGCCCGAGTCGGTGGCCTTCCAGACTGCGCGTCGCTACGCCCGCGAGATCGTGCCGGCCTTCTCGGCGGCCACCTATTTCGGCCCTGCGATCCGGGCCGCGCGCGGTCTGTCGCGGGGGCTCTACAAGGTCCGGCTGGGCCACCATGACGAGGCGATCCTGCGTTCGCTCGACCCCAAGGCGGCGGTGGTCTTCGTGATGAACCACCGCTCGAACATGGATTACGTGCTGGTCACCTATCTCGCCGCCGATCGCTCGGCGCTCAGCTATGCTGTGGGCGAGTGGGCCCGGATCTGGCCGCTGCAGAGCCTGATCCGGGCCATGGGCGCCTATTTCATCCGCCGCCGCTACATGTCGCCGCTCTACCGGCGCATCCTTGCGCGCTATGTCCAGATGGCCTCGCAGGAGGGCGTGACGCAGGCCATCTTCCCCGAGGGCGGGCTCAGCCTCGACGGCCGCGTCGGCATGCCGAAGAAGGGGCTGCTGCACTATATCGTGTCGGGCATCGATCCCCATGACGGCCGCGACGTGGTGTTCATCCCGGTCGCGCTGAACTACGACAGGGTGCTCGAGGACCGGGTGCTGCTGGAGGCCGCGGCCGCCGGCGAGCGCCGGTTTCGGGCGCGGCTGCCGACCGCGGCGGGGTTTCTCGGGCGCATCCTGTGGCAACGCCTGCGCGGTCGGTTCCGGCGCTTCGGCTATGCCGCGGTCAGTTTCGGCGAGCCGCTGTCGCTGAAGGAGTTTCGCTGCGCCACGCCCGGCGTCGGCACCGATCGGCTGGCCCGGGCGCTGATGGACCGGATCCGCGTCGCCATGCCGGTGTTGCCGGTGCCGCTGGTCGCGGCGGTGCTCGATCAGGCCACCACGCCGATGCCCATGGCCGAGATCGAGGCCCGGGCGGGCCGGCTGGTCGAGGGCTTCCGGCGCGCCGGCTTCCAGATGCATCTGCCCGAGGGCGCCGTCTCCACCGCCGTGCAGGAGGGACTCGAGGCGCTGGCGATTCGCCGCATCGTCGCCGAGGTCGCGGCCGGCTGGCAGGCCGCGCCCGGCCAGGAGCCGCTGCTGGCCTTCTATGCCGCCTCCATCGCGCATCTCATCGATGCACCTGCGGCATTGCCGGTTGCGCCGGAACCGCTGCCCGACGAGATGCGCCGGCCATAGGGCGATCGGCCGGGACATAATATTTCAATGGCTGCCACGGGCGTATTGCAATGTTGCGCCCGGCCCGCTATCTCCCTGCCAAGCCGGGCGCGTTGATTCTGCGCCGCGGCAATGCCCGGCGCAGCGGCGCCACGCTTGAACGCAAGGAGGCACTGATGGCCCTCGACACCCAGCCGGCGATCGCCGCCTATGACGCCCCCAAGAAGGACCTCTACGAGCTGGGCGAGATGCCCCCGCTCGGGCATGTGCCGAAACAGATGTATGCATGGACCATCCGCAAGGAACGGCATGGCAACCCAGACAGCGCCATGCAGATCGAGGTCGTCGACACCTGGGAGCTTGACAGCCACGACGTGCTGGTTCTCGTCATGGCCGCGGGCGTCAACTACAACGGCGTCTGGGCAAGCCTCGGCCAGCCCATCAGCCCGCTCGACGGCCACAAGAACCCCTACCACATCGCCGGGTCGGACGCATCGGGCATCGTCTGGGCCGTGGGCGACAAGGTCAAGCGCTGGAAGGTGGGCGACGAGGTGGTCATCCACTGCAACCAGGACGACGGCGACGACGAGGAATGCAACGGCGGCGATCCGATGTATTCACCGACCCAGCGGATCTGGGGCTACGAGACGCCCGACGGCAGCTTCTCGCAGTTCACCCGGGTGCAGGCCCAGCAGTTGATGCCGCGCCCCCGCCATCTGACCTGGGAGGAGAGCGCCTGCTACACGCTCACACTCGCCACCGCCTACCGCATGCTCTTCGGTCACCCGCCGCATGACCTCCAGCCCGGCCAGAACGTGCTGGTCTGGGGCGCCTCGGGCGGGCTTGGCTCCTATGCGATCCAGCTGATCAACACCGCCGGCGCCAACGCGATCGGGGTGATCTCCGAGGAGGACAAGCGCGAATTCGTGCTCGGCCTCGGGGCCAAGGGCGTCATCAACCGGAAGGAGTTCAACTGCTGGGGGCAGCTTCCGAAGGTGGGCAGCCCGGAATACGCCGAGTGGCTGAAGGAGGCGCGCCGCTTCGGCAAGGCGATCTGGGAGATCACCGGCAAGGGCGTGAACGTCGACATGGTCTTCGAGCACCCCGGCGAGGCGACCTTCCCGGTCTCGTCGCTGGTCGTGAAGAAGGGCGGCATGGTGGTGATCTGCGCCGGCACCACCGGTTTCAACTGCACCTTCGACGTCCGCTACATGTGGATGCATCAGAAGCGCCTGCAGGGCAGCCATTTCGCCCATCTCAAGCAGGCCAGCTCCGCCAACCGCCTGATGCTGGAGCGCCGTCTCGACCCCTGCATGTCAGAGGTGTTCCCCTGGGCCGAGATCCCGGCCGCGCACATGAAGATGCTGCGCAACGAGCACAAGCCGGGCAACATGGCCGTGCTGGTGCAGGCGCCGCGCACCGGCCTGCGGACCTTCGAGGATGTGCTGGAGGCCGGCCGCGCCGGCTGACGCGCAGGGCTGCCCGCCTTTCCGTCGGCCCGCCGCACCTCGGCGGACCGCGGCACCCGGTTGCGTCGGCATGTCTCCGCCGCCGACACGGACTGTTGCCAAACCAGTGCATAATCCGCTGGCGGCTTTCGTGTTAACCCTCTTCCGGTCGGAACGCCCGCAGGCCGCGGGCCATCGCTGCTGCGCGGAGGGCGGATGGGGCACGACTGGATGTTCGAGGTTCTCGCCGACATGCGCGCCTATGCCGAACGCCACGGCATGCGGGATCTGGCCCTGAAGATCGACGAAACCGCCGAGGTGGCGCGCCGCGAGGTGTCGGCGGCTGGCGGCGCCGGGGACGCTGGCGGGGATCCCGAGGCGCCGCAGGCGCCGCACAGCAAGCGCGGCTGAACCGCCTGCCCCTGTCTCCACGCGTCCCGTCGCTGGCCCCGCCGGCGGGCGCGGTATAGGGTCGGGCCCATGCCCACGGCCGCCCTCAACCTCTCCGACGACCAGGCCGAAGCCCACGACCGGCTGGCGGACGTTCTGCGGGCCGCCGGCGTCGACATCGATGCGGGCCGACTGGGCCCGCCGAAGGACGGTCGCGAGGGCGTGGTCGCCGTGACGGGCCGCGCAGGTTCGGGCAAGACCATGCTGCTGGCCACGCTCACCCGCGCCCTCACCGCAGCGGGCGTCGAGATCGCCTCGGGCGACTGGGAGGGCGCGCGCCGGCGCGACCGCCGCAGGCTGGCGGTGCTCGCGCCCACCAACAAGGCCGCATCGGTGCTGCGCGGCCACGGCGTGCCCGCGACCACGATCCACCGCATCCTCTACACGCCGGTCTACGACCCCGCCTACGAGCGCGTGGCCGAGTGGCTGACGGGCAGCGCGGCGCGCCCCGAGGCCGGCGCGCTGACCGACGCCCAGCTCGACCGCGCCCGCAGGTTCTACGACGCCGTCGCCTCGGTTCCCGGCGCGCTGGCTGCCGCCGGCCTGCGCGGATCGGATTTCATCAAGGGCTGGAAACGGCGCAGCGACCCGCTCGACATCGGTTTCGTCGACGAGGCCTCGATGCTGGACGCGAAGATGCTGGAGGATCTGCGCGAGATCTTCCCGACGCTGGTCCTCTTCGGCGATCCGGCCCAGCTCGCCCCGGTCGGCGACGGCGGCGGGATGGTCTTTGACCGTCTGCCCGAGGCCGACCGGCTTACGCTCGCCCGCATCCACCGCCAGGCCGAGGACAATCCGATCCTCGATCTCGCCCATGCGCTCGGCGACGAGGATCTCGATTTCGAGGCGTTCGAGCGCCGCCTCGAGGCCGCCGCCGCGCGGGACGACCGCGTCGTGCTTTCCGGCCGCGTCGACGCCGGCCTGATGGCCCGCTCGCCGGTGCTGGTCTGGCGGAACGCGACGCGGGTGCGGCTGATCCAGGC
>PUNI01000198.1 GCA_003551745.1 Paracoccaceae bacterium
CTTGCATCCCGGCCGGCGCAGCGGCTATCAGCCGCCGCGAGGCTGCCGTAGCTCAGTGGTAGAGCACTCCCTTGGTAAGGGAGAGGCCGTGAGTTCAATCCTCACCGGCAGCACCATCATGTCATAGACTTGGTGAAAAGGCCCAGGCGAGACGCGGCCAGCGGTTGGCACCTGTGTGACCGACTGAACTACCGCTCCCGGCGGCCTCGCGCCCAGTGCGGCCATCAACAGAGGCCGCCGCTGTTGCATCACTGCTCGGAACTTCTCGAAGTTTTCGCCAAGTGGCGACATCTCGGCGTCAAGGAGCGAAGCGCCACGCAGCCACAGTTCTTGCCGCGGCGGCGATAGCCGGCCGCGGCAGAGGCGAAGCATTGGTCCTGGGCGAAGCGCACGGCGTGATTGTCCACGCCTGCTGCACCGGTTCGATCGCCATTGCAGCCGATGCAGACCGCGGCCGATCTGCCTGCTTCTTTCCGTTAATCAAGAACGCCATCGGTCTGACGCGCAGGCGCGACCTGCGCTTCCTGCCCTGCGCGGGGCGGGCCGCGCCGGCTTGCATTCCGCCCGACCTGTGCTAACCCCCGCCACGCAGCCGGGACGGACGGGACCATGCTGGACAGCATCGCGGAACTCAGGGAGCGCTATCTCGCCGAGGTCGCCTCGGCCGGCGATGCCGAGGCGCTGGAGAGCGTGCGCGTCATCGCGCTGGGCAAGAAGGGCGAGGTCAGCCTGAAGATGCGCGAGCTGGGCCGGATGTCGCCCGACGAGCGCCGGACGGTCGGCCCGGCGCTGAACGCGCTGAAGGACGAGCTCGACGCCGCGATCCGCGCCCGGCGCACGGCGCTGGAGGATGCGGCGCTGGACGAACGGCTGCGCGCGGAATGGCTTGACGTCACCCTGCCGGGCCGTCCTCGGCCTGCCGGCACGATCCACCCGGTGAGCCAGGTGATGGAGGAGCTCACGGCGATCTTCGCCGACATGGGCTTCTCGGTCGCCGAAGGCCCGCAGGTGGAAAGCGACTGGCACAATTTCGACGCGCTCAACATCCCACCCGAACACCCCGCCCGGCAGGAGCACGACACCTTCTTCATGCACCGTGCGGCCGGCGACAACCGCCCGCCGCATGTGCTGCGCACCCACACCTCGCCGGTGCAGATCCGCGCCATGCAGGCCCAGGGGGCGCCGCTGCGGGTGATCGCCCCGGGCCGGGTCTATCGCATGGACATGGACCAGACCCACACGCCGATGTTCCACCAGGTGGAGGGGCTGGCGATCGACCGCGACCTGTCGATGGCGAACCTGAAATGGGTGCTGGAGGAGTTCTGCCGCGCCTTCTTCGAGGTCGATCACGTCGAGCTCCGTTTCCGCGCCTCGCATTTCCCCTTCACCGAGCCCTCGGCCGAGGTGGACATCCGCTGCTCGTGGGAGGCTGGGCAACTGAAGATCGGGGAGGGGTCGAGCTGGATGGAGATCCTCGGCTCCGGAATGGTGCATCCCCATGTGCTGCGTGCCGGCGGGATCGACCCGGAGCATTGGCAGGGCTTCGCCTTCGGCATGGGGATCGACCGGATCGCCATGCTGAAATACGGCATCCCCGACCTGCGCGCCTTCTTCGAGAGCGACCTGCGCTGGCTGCGTCACTACGGGTTCTCCGCGCTCGACATGCCGTCGCTCGCCGGCGGGCTGAGCGCCTGACCGATGCACGGATGACACGCGCCCGGACCCGCATCCCGCGCAAGTGACCGGCGCAGCCCGGCCCGGCATTGTTCGACCGGCACCATCGTGTAAAAGGTCGGGAATGATCCGGGGGCAGGGTTCATCGATGCTGCGCCGCGCCGCGACAGCCGCGGTCGGGCAGCCCGTCGCCGCGCTTTTTCTGGTGGCAATCCTGCTGATCCCGACTCCGGCGGCGGCGCTCGACGACGTGCGTCTGGCCCTCACCGGGGGTGATGACGCACTCGAGCGCGGTCTGCGCAACGCCTCGCTGCTGCTGCAGGCCGACGCGGCCGAGATCGAGGACAGCCAGGAGCTTCTGGCCGCGGCGAAGGCGGAATACGGCCGGCTTCTGGGCGTGCTCTACGGGGCGGGATACTATTCGGGCGTCATCGAGGTGCGCATCGACGGCCGCGAGGCGGCGGATTTCTCGCCGCTGGAGGTGCCGGGACGGGTGAACCAGATCGTCATCTCGGTGAATGCGGGCCCGCGCTTCACCTTCGGCGAGGCCAGCATCGCGCCGCTCGCGCGGCGCACCGAGCTGCCGGAGGGCTTCGCGGTGGGCGAGACCGCGCGCAGCGGGTTGATCCGCGATGCCACCGCCGCGGCCGTGCGCGGCTGGCGCGATGCCGGCCATGCCAAGGCGCGGCCGGGCGACCAGCGCATCGTTGCCGATCACCGCAGCGCGCGTCTGGATGCGCAGATCGCCATGGTGCCGGGGCCGAAGGTGACCTTCGGCCAGCTCGAGGTGCGCGGCAACGAGCGCACCCGGCTCTACCGCATCCGGAAGATCGCGGGCTTTCCCACCGGCGAGGTCTATGACCCGGCGCAGGTGGAACTGGCCGCCCAGCGCCTGCGCCGCACCGGCACCTTCGCCTCCGTCGCGCTGACCGAGGCCGACGAGCTGGGCCCCGGCGACACGCTGGACATCACCGCCACGCTTGTGGAGGCGCCGCTGCGGCGTCTCGGCTTCGGAGCGGAGCTGGACACCGACGACGGGCTGCGGCTGACGGCCTTCTGGCTGCACCGCAACCTTCTGGGCGGGGCCGAGCGGCTGAGGGTCGAGGGCGAGATCGGCGGCATCGGCTCGGACATCTCGGGGCGCGACTATCGCTTCAACATGCGCTTCTCGCGGCCGGCCACCTTCACCCCCGACACCACCCTGACCTTCGGGGTGACGGCCGAGACCGTGAACGAGCGCTTCTTCGATGCGCGCCGTTTCGGCGTCGAGATCGGGCTGGCGCATATCTTCTCGGAGCGGATCACCGGCGAGGTCGCGGCCGGCTATCTGTTCGAGCGGGTCCGCGAGAGCGGGACCACCCGAACCCGCACCGTGCTGCTGGTGCCCGCAGCGCTGCGCTATGACAGCCGCGACGACGAGAACGACGCCACGCGGGGCAATTTCGTGGAGCTCGGCGCGACGCCCTTCCTGGGGCTGCGTAACGCCGACAGCGGCGCGCAGCTGCGGCTCGACGCGCGGCGCTATCAGTCGGTGGGCGAGCGCGTGGTGCTGGCCGGTCGGCTGCAGCTGGGCTCGGTGCTGGGCGCCGGGATCGAGGGGACGCCGCGGCAGCTGCTGTTCACCTCGGGCGGCGGCGGGACGGTGCGCGGCCAGCCCTTCCGCTCGTTGGGCGTGCCCTGCCCGGGCGGGCCGCCCGGCTGCACCACGGGCGGGCGCGGCTTTGCCGGCATCGCCACCGAGGCGCGGGTGGGGATCACCGATACCATCGGCGTGGTCGGCTTCGTCGATTCCGCGCGGGTGAGCCGCAACAGTGGACTTTCGGACGGCGACTGGCACGCCGGCGCCGGGCTCGGCGTGCGCTATCGCACCGGGATCGGGCCGATCCGGCTGGACCTGGCCGCGCCGGTGCGCGGCGATACCGGCAGCGGGCTGCAGCTCTATGTCGGTATCGGGCAGGCCTTCTGATGCTGCGGCGCGCCCTCCTTCCGGTTGCCCTGGGCGCAGGGCTGGCCTTGCCCGCCGCGCCGGCGCTGGCCGATGACGCGGGCTTCCTGACCCGGCTTCTGCAGGACCAGCTCTCCGATGCCGGGCGCGAGGTGCGCATCTCGGGCTTCCGTGGTGCGCTGTCGTCGCGGGCGACCATCGAGGAGCTCACCATTGCAGATGACGAGGGGGTGTGGCTGACCCTGCGCGGGGCGGTCCTCGACTGGAACCGGGCGGCGCTGTTCCGCCGGGCGCTGTCGGTCAACGAGCTTGCCGCCCGCGAGGTGGTGATGACCCGGCTGCCCGAGGGCGACGACGGCCGCCAGCCCCCGGCGGCCGAGGCGACGCCCTTCTCGCTGCCCGAGCTGCCGCTGTCGGTGCGCGTCGGCGAGATCGACGTCGAGCGGGTGGTGCTGGGGGCGCCGATCCTCGGCGCCGAGACGGTTCTTCAGATCGACGGCACCGCGACCCTCGCCGGCGGCGAGGGCGCGGCGCGGCTGGAGGCGCGGCGGATCGACGGGGAGGAGGGCACGCTCCGGCTCGACGGCGCCTTCAGCAACGCCACCCGCGTGCTGCGGCTGGATCTGGAGCTGGCCGAGGGGCCGGGCGGGATCGCCGCCACCGCGCTCGGCCTGCCCGGCACACCGGCGTTGCGGCTGGCCGTGGATGGCGAGGGGCCGCTGTCGGACTATCGCAGCGACATCGCGCTGGAGACGGACGGCGAGCCGCGCCTGACCGGCGCCGTCGAACTCGCCGCCCAGCCCGCCACCGACGACGGCCCCGGCCCGCTGAGCTTCCGCGCCGATCTGGCCGGCGACGTGCGCCCGCTTCTGGAGCCCGAGTTCCACGACTTCTTCGGCGCCGACACGCGGCTGGCGGTGGCGGGCCTGCGCCCCGACGACGGCAGCTTCGAGTTGACCGAGCTCGACCTGAACGCCGAGGAGCTGGCGCTCAGCGGCACGCTGGCGCTGGGGCCGGACGGTCTGCCGCGGCGCATGGCGCTGGAGGGCGCGGTCGCCGCCCGCGACGGCCAGCCGGTGCTGCTGCCGGTCGGCGGGCCGCGCACCTTCATCGACCGGGCCGATCTCGTCCTCGATTTCGACGCGGCCGCCAGCGAGGACTGGGACCTGCGCTTCGATATCGCCGGCTTTGCACGTCCCGACATGACCATCGCCGCGCTGGGTCTGGAGGGCGGCGGGCGGATCGCGCCGGGCAACGGTCTGCCCTCCGCGGTCACCGCCGATCTCGATTTCCGCGCCGAGGGCGTCGCGCCGAGCGATGCCGGCCTCGCCGCCGCCTTGGGCGACGCGCTGACAGGCAGTCTGCGCCTCGACTGGCGCCAGGGCGCGCCGGTGGAGATCCCCGAGCTGCGGCTGGCCGGCGCCGATTACCGGCTGGACGGCCGCGCGCGCATCGACGGCCAGCGGGTCGATGCCACGGTGGCGGCCGCGCTGGACGACCTCGCGCGCTTCTCGGGCCTCGCCGGGCGCCAGCTGGGCGGCGCGGCGCAGGCCGATGTGGCGGCAGAGGCAGAGCTTCTGTCGGGCGCCTTCGACGCCACGCTGATGGTGACGGGCCGCGACCTCTCCATCGACCAGCCGGAGGCGGATTCGCTGCTGTCGGGGACCTCCGAGATCGCAGGCCGCATCGCCCGCGACGAGACCGGCACCACCATCGACGCGCTGACGGTCGCCGCCGGCAGCCTCTCGGCTCGTGTCGACGGCACCATCCGCAGCACCGGCGCCGACCTCGACGCCGTGCTCGACTTCGCCGATCTGGCCGCGCTGGGGCCGGGCTATGGCGGCCGGCTCTTCGCCGAGGGGCGGCTGATCGACGAGCCGACCGGCGCCGCGCCCGCCGAGGAAGGCGACCCGATTCCAACCCGCCAGCGCATCAGCTTCACCGCCACAGGCACCGATCTCGACCCCGGCATCGACGAGCTGCGCCGGTTGCTGGCCGGCGAGAGCCGGATCGTGCTGGAGGCCGCGATCGAGGATGGCACGACCGACATCTCGCGCTTCAGCCTCGGCGCCACGGCGCTGGCGGCGGAGCTGGCCGGCAGCATAGGCCCGGCCGGTACCGAGATGGGCGGCACCTTCGACTTCGCCGATCTGGGCGTGCTCGGCCCCGGCTATGGCGGCCGCGTCAGCGCCGAGGGGCGCTTCTTCGATGCCGGTGACGGCCGGCAGCTGCGGGCAGAGGCCACGGGAAGCGACATCCGCATCGGCCAGGCCCAGGCCGACAGGCTGCTGGCCGGCGAGACGCGGCTTGCCGTCGCCGCCGAGCAGCGCGGCGAGACGATCACGCTCGACAGCGCCAATCTCTCCACCGCCACCGGCCTGACGCTGACCGCGACCGGCCAGCGCAGCGACAGCGCCACCGACCTCGTCGCCGATCTGGTGCTGGAGAGCCTGTCGGCGCTCGATCCGGCCTATGGCGGCCGGCTGCAGGCGGATGCCCGGTTCAGCGAGGCCGGCGAGGAGCGCACGCTGAACCTCGACGCGCAGGGCACGAATCTCGCGCTCGGCATCGATGAGCTGGACACGATCCTGCGCGGCAGCTCGCGGCTGACGCTGGAGGCGGCGCAGATCGGCGAGCGTCTGCGGGTCCGCGGGGCGCGGCTGGTCACGCCGATCCTGACCGCCGACGCGATCA
>PUNI01000491.1 GCA_003551745.1 Paracoccaceae bacterium
ACCCGCCGCTTGCCCTCGATGGCCACGGTGGCATGCAGGAGATCCATCAGCATCGACTTGCCGCGCCCGACCCCGCCCCAGAGATAGACGCCGCGCGGCGCCGTCGCGCCGGCGCGACGGCCGAACAGCCCGCCGATCCCGCCCACCCGGGCGGGCCCGGCCTCCAGCTCCTGCCGCAGGCCTTCCAGCCGAGCCGCCACCGCCCGCTGTCTGGGATCGGAGCGCAGGCCCGCCCCCGCCACCCGGGCGTCGTAGATCTCGCAAAAGCTCTCCGGCATGGCCCTAGGGCCGCGGGCGCCAGGTCTCGGCGCAGAGAGCGGGCGCGATCCTGCTCTCGCCCGCCCGGCCGGCCCAATGCCCGGCTCCGCCCCTCGCGGAGCGGGCGGCAGCCTGGCGACGGCGGGGCAGATCGGGCATCGGGCCTCTCCGGATCGGGCGGCGCCCTGTTTGGCACCGCCCCGCCCGGGCCGCAAGCCGCCGTCAGCGTGCCGGGACGACGGGGAGGATTCCGGCCGTGCGCAGTTCGGTGCGGGTGGGAAACCACATCTCCTGCGGCGGGGTGTTCTCGACGCGGTCGATGAACGCGGCCGAGATGCCGGCGGCCCGCATCTGGTCCAGATCGCGGCGTTGTTCCGCGGCCGGGTCGATGAGACGGAGCGGGGTCTGGCTGCGCAGGGCGTAGCTGTGAAATCCCAGACGCCCGGCCGACCCGAGCGCGCGATCCTGCGCGGTGATGAAGACGAGGGCGCAGGCCGACAGGCAGTCGCCCTCGACGCGGGCCGCGAGACGATGCTCCCGCACCAGCCGGATCAGGCCGCGGGCCTCGGCAATGCGGCCGCCGTTGCTTTCCAGAACGAGCGCGCGCACCTCCGGTGTGCCGGTCAGCAGGGCCTCCAGCGCCGCGGTGATGCCCGGATCGATCGGACCCTTCAGATGCACGCTGTCGCGATCCTGCGACAGCATGAGGCTATAGGCCGGGGGCGGGATCACCACGCGGGGGGGCTGCACCGTCTCGGTGCGCAGGGCGATCGCGGCCATGACGGCCAGCGCCGCGAGCGCCACGAGCAGCAGGAGGCCCGTCACAATCTCGTCGATCTGCCGCCCTTCGCCGCGCCGGTCCATGATCGCCCTGTCTGCTGCGCGATCAGCCTGCACCGTTCGGGGCTTTCCGTCCAGCGCCACGCGGCGCCGGACCGGTCAGGCGGCGGCGCGACGGGCGAGAACCTCGGCCATGGTCTGGCCCAGTGCCGAGGGATTGGGCGCCACGGTGATGCCCGCGGCCTCGAGGATCACCACCTTCTCCTGGGCGCTTTCGCCGAAGGCCGAGATGATCGCGCCGGCATGGCCCATCTTGCGGCCCTTGGGCGCCGAGAGCCCGGCAACATAGGCGACCACCGGCTTGGTCATGTGCTCCTTGACGAAGGTGGCCGCCTGCGCCTCCTGCGGGCCGCCGATCTCGCCGATCATCATCACCGCCTCCGTCTCCGGGTCGGCCTCGAACAGCGCGAGGATGTCGCGGAAGGACGAGCCGTTGATCGGGTCGCCGCCGATGCCCACCGAGGTTGACACGCCGATCCCCAGCGCCTTCATCTGGCTTGCCGCCTCGTAGCCCAGGGTGCCCGAGCGGCCGACGATGCCGACCTTGCCCGGCATGTAGATGTGCGGCGGCATGATCCCCATGAAGCCCTTGCCGGGACTTATGATGCCGGCGCAGTTGGGCCCGATCAGCCGCATCCGCCGATCCGACGGATAGCGGCGCAGGAACCGCTTGACCTTCATCATGTCCTGCGCCGGGATCCCGTCGGTCACGCAGACGGCGGTGCGGATGCCGGCATCGGCGGCTTCCATGATCGCATCGGCCGCGAAGCCCGGGGGCACGAAGACCAGGCTTGCCTCGGCGCCCGTCTCGCGCACGGCCTCGCGCACGGTGTTGAACACCGGCCGCTCCAGCACCGTCTCGCCGCCCTTGCCCGGCGTGACGCCGCCGACGAGATTGGTGCCGTGGCGGATCATGTCGGCGCTGTGGAACTGGCCGATCCGGCCCGAGATGCCCTGCACGATGACGCGGGTGGTCTCGTCGATGAGAATCGCCATGTCCTGTCCTCCCCTTCAGGCGGCCTGGCGGGCCGCCACGGCCTTCTGCGCCGCGTCGGCCAGCGTGTCGGCGGTGATGATCGGCAGGCCCGAGGCCTGCAGGATCTTCTGGCCCTCCTCCACATTGGTGCCGGCCAGACGCACCACCACCGGCATCTTGATATCGACCTCGCGATAGGCCTTTACCACCCCCTCGGCGACCCAGTCGCAGCGGTTGATGCCTGCGAAGATGTTCACCAGCATGACGCTGACGTTGCCGTCGCCCAGCACCGTGCGGAACGCGCGTACGATCCGCTCCGGGCTGGCGCCGCCGCCAACGTCGAGGAAATTGGCAGGTGCGCCGCCGGCGAGCTTGATCATGTCCATCGTTGCCATGGCAAGACCGGCCCCGTTGATCATGCAGCCGATGTCGCCGTCGAGGCCGACATAGTTGAGCCCGGCGTCCTGGGCGGTGCTCTCGCGCGGGTCCTCCTGGCTGCGGTCGCGCAGTTCGGCCACCGCCGGGCGGCGGAAGAGCGCGTTGGTGTCGAAGCTCATCTTCGCGTCGAGCGCGACCAGATCGCCCGGGCCGGTGATCACCAGCGGGTTGATCTCGACCATGGTGGCGTCGAGATCGCGATAGGCGCGGTAGCAGGCCCGCAGCACGGTGCACATCTTCGCCACCTGGCCGGGCGCGAGGCCCAGATCGAAGGCGAACTCGCGCGACTGGAACTCGGCGAGCCCGACCGCGGGATCGACGATCATGCGCACCAGCGCCTCGGGCTTCTCGGCTGCCAGCTCCTCGATCGACATGCCGCCCTCGGCAGACCCAACGATCATGATGCGCTCGCTCTCGCGGTCGAGCACGAAGCCGAGATACATCTCCTGGGCGATGTCGGTGGCGGCCTCGACATAGACGCGGTAGACGCACTTGCCCTGCGGGCCGGTCTGGGCGGTGACGAGGGTCTTTCCGAACATGCCGGCGGCGGCCTCGCGGACCTCGTGTTCGGACCGGCAGAGCGCCACGCCGCCCGCCTTGCCGCGCCCGCCGGAATGGATCTGCGCCTTCACCACCCAGGCGTCGCCACCGATCTCGCGGGCGTGGAAGGCGGCCTGTTCGGGGCTGTAGGCCAGCCCCCCCTGCGGGATCGGCACGCCAAGCCGCCCGAGGATCTCCTTGGCCTGGTATTCGTGGATGTCCATGGCTTTCCTCCCGTAAGGCCGTGTCCTGAATGCCTGCGTTCAGGCCTTGCCGGCGATGGCGTCGGCCAGCACGAGGATGTTGCTGGCCTGTTTCTCGCTGGCCGCGTCGATCATCTTGCCGTCCAGAGAGGCGGCCCCGCGGCCTTCGGCCTCGGCCTTGCGGAGCTCCTCGATGATGCGGCGGGCCCTCGTGACCTCCGCCTCGGGCGGCGAGAACACCTCGTTGGCGAGCGCGATCTGGCTGGGGTGGATCGCCCATTTGCCCTCGCAGCCGAGCGCCGCGGCGCGCTTCGCCCCGGCCCTGTAGCCCTCGGGGTCGGAGAAGTCGCCGAAGGGCCCGTCGATGGCCCGCAAGCCGTAGGCGCGGCAGGCGATCACCATGCGGCAGATCGCGGCATGCCACTGATCGCCCGGATAGTCGGGGTTCAGCCCGCCGATGTTCGTGGTCCGCGCGCGCAGGCTCGCAGAGTAATCAGCCACGCCGAAATGCAGCGCCTCCAGCCGCCCCTGACCCTGATTGGCGAACTGCGCGATGGCCTCGACATTGGCCATCCCCAGCGCCGTCTCGATCAGGGCCTCGAGCCCGACCCGCGTGGTCAGCCCGCAGCCCTGCTCGATCTGATTGACCATGGCCTCGACCATGTAGAGGTCGGCCGGCACCCCCACCTTGGGCACCAGCAGCGTGTGCACCCGGTCACCGGCCTGCTCCATCACATCGACCACGTCGCGGTACATGTAGTGGGTATCGAGCCCGTTGATCCGCACTGAGACGGTCTTGCCCTTGCCCGCCCAGTCGATGTCGTTGAGCGCCTGGATGGCGTTCTTGCGCGCCTGCGCCTTTTCCGGCGGCGCCACCGCATCCTCGAGATCGAGAAAGACAAAGTCGGCCGGGCTGTCGGCGGCCTTGTCGATCATGCCGGCGTTCGACGCCGGCACTGCGAGCTCCGAGCGTTGCAGGCGCTGGCGGCGGAGCGGGTGGAGCGTGTGGCTCATGCAGTCCTTCCTCGTTCACGACGGATCGGGCCGGAGGATCGCGCCGGAGGCGGCCTCCGCGATTCCGCCCACACTGCCACGCCACGCCCGTGCTGCAAACGCAAAGCGGGTCCTGCTGTAAATGCGAGAGTTTACAAGGCTTCAGAAATGTAGGATTGTAAACTTCACGGATACGGAAAGTGTGCGCCGGCATGCAGAAGACCTTCATCGGTCCCCGCCTGCGCCGCCTGCGGGCCGAGCGCGGCGAGACCCAGGCGCAGATGGCCCGGGCGCTCGGAGTCAGCGCTTCCTACGTCAACCTTCTCGAGAACAACCAGCGCAGCGTCTCGGTGCCGGTGCTGCTGCGGCTGATGGAGGTGTGCGGGGTCGACTGGCGCGAGATCGCCGAGGACGACAGCACCACCCATCTTGCCGATCTGCGCGCCGCGATGGCCGACCCGGTCTTTGCGGATGCCCGCCCCGATCTCGCGGAGCTGCGCGCCGCGCTGGTGCATGCGCCGGGACTGGCCGCCGCCTTCCTGAAGCTGCACCGCGCCTGGCTGGCGACGACCGATCAGCTGATGTCGCTGGCCGCCGGGCAGGAGGCCGACGGGCCGGCGATCGCGGCACCGCCAGAGGCCGGCGTGCACGACTTCTTCCGCCGCAATCGCAACCATTTCCCCGAGTTGGAGGAGGCCGCCGATGCCTTCTGGCCGGCGCCGGTGCCGCCCGACGAGGTGTATTCGGCCCTGAAGGCGCGGCTGCGCAGCGCCGGCATCTCGGTGCGCCTGGTGCCGGTGGCGGAGATGCCGCAGACCCTGCGCCGCCATGACGAGCGCGCCGGCGAGGTGCTGCTGTCGGAGGCGCTCGATCATCCCAACCGGGTTTTCCAGCTTGTGCATGTCTGCGCGCTGCTCGAGCGACGGGCGCTGCTCGACCGGCTGCTGGAACGCAGCGGGATCACCGGAGAGACCGGTCGCGCCCGCTGCCGTGTGGAGCTGGCCAACTACGTCGCCGCCGCGGTGCTGATGCCCTATGACGCCTTTCTCGCCGAGGCGCGCGCCTCGCAATACGATTTCGACCATCTGGCGACCCGCTTCGGCGTCAGCTTCGAGCAGGCCTGCCACCGCGCCACCACGCTGCAGCGGGAAGGCGCGCAGGGGGTGCCGTTCTTCTTCCTGCGCATCGACCGGGCCGGCAACGTCACCAAGCGCTTCAACGCCACCGAGTTCCATCTGGCCGAATACGGGGGGGCCTGCCCGCGGCTGGAACTGCACATGGCGTTCCGGCTGCCGGGGCGGATCGTGCCGCAGTTCGTCGAGATGCCCGACGCGAGCCAGTATTTCGTGTTCTCCCGGACCGTCGATCGCCCCAGCTTCGGCCGGCAGGCGCAGGATCACCGGATGGCCGTGGGCATGGGCTGTGCGATCCGGCACGCGCCGGAGATCGGCTATGCCGCCGCGTTCCGCGTCACCGGGGCCGAGGTGACCGAGATCGGGATCAACTGCCGGGTCTGCCCGCGGGCCAACTGCGACCAGCGTGCCCATCAGGCCGTGCTGCTGGCGCGCCCGATCGACGAGCGCCGCCGCGGCGCGACCCGGTTCGAGAGCTGAGCCTGCGCGCGGCGCGCGGTCAGCGCCGGCGGTCGCGCCGGGCCGACATCGGCTGGAACGCGAGCGCCACATGGGCCTCGCAGTAAGGCTTGCCGGGGGCGACCGGCAGGCCGCAGAACCAGAAGTCCTCGGTGGCGGGATCGCCGATCGGCCATTTGCAGGTTCGCTCGGTCAGCTCCATCAGCGTCAGCTTTCGCGCCCGCTTCTCCACCTCACGCACATTGGCCAGCGCCTCGGCGCTGATCTCGTCGGTCGAGGGCTGCGGCGGCAGCGGCTGGCCGGCGGGAATGATCGCGCGCCGGGCCGGGCCGGGGTTCGGCGTGGCGGTCTCAGCAGGGGACTCGGCGGCGGGTTCGGCCGTCGCCGATGCCGCAGTGTCGGCTTCGGCCACACGCAATTCAACGGTCGTGGGCGCGGCCGCCGCGGC
>PUNI01000050.1 GCA_003551745.1 Paracoccaceae bacterium
AGGCGCTGACCGTCAGCATGCCAAGCCAGTCCTCGGTGGGCCGGATCCCCACCTGCGCCACCAGCTCCGTCGACGGGCGGCTGTCCTCGACAATGTAGTAGCGCTCGAGGTTCAGGTCGATGGGCCGGTGCATCGCCAGTGTCACCCGCGCCCAGCCGGGGCCGAGCACGGTTTCGATGCTGCGCCCCACATGCACCCGTGCCAGCGCCGTCAGGCCGGGTTGCAGATCGTTCTCCTCGACGAAGACGTCCTCGAAGAGGTCGATCTCCTGCGGGTCGGGGTTGCGGCGCAACTCGGCGCGCAGGCCCGCCTCGAGACCCAGATGCAGGCCCAGCGGCGTGAAGCGGGGATGCCAGCGCAGCGTGCTGTCGAGCTCGGCGCGGCCGTCGCGCCAGTCGTTCGCTGGCAGCTCGAAGCGCAGCTTGGTGGCCGCGGTGATCCTCGGCGCGAGGCCGTATTCGCCGTAAAGCTCGACGATGCGCAGCCGGATGCCGCGGGTGGTTTCCAGCCCCACCGCCGGGGCGATGAACCAGCTTCCCGCGTCACGGGGCCACGGCCCGGCCCCGGCGCCCGCGGGAGACAGCAGCAGCATCAGGCCGCACACCAGGGCGATCCACGGGCGCATCGCCCATGCTTCCGCCGCGATTGGTTAACAAAGACTTTACGGCCCGGCCGGCTCAGGGCGAGCCCGAGCCAGGGAAGCCTCTGTCATGGAAATCCCGGCGCCGGGGCGAGCCGGCCGGTGACGACGCCGCGCCAGTTGTGCGCCACCGGGCTCGTCCAGCCGACGGGATCGAGCACGCCGAGCCGCGCGAGCAGCGCGGCGATGGCGACCTCTGCGGCCCGGCCGGCGCCGTCGGCGATCTTCAGCGCGACCCCCAGCCGCAGCTCGGGCAGGATCGCGACGAAAACGCCCTCGGCCCCGGTCTTGACGGCAACGCGGCCGCCCATGGCGCGCATCAGCCCGGTGCAGGCCCGCCCCTCGCCCGCCACCAGATCGGGATGGCGCGTCATCGCACGGGTAAGACGCGCCATGGCACGGTCGCGCGCCCCGCCCTCCGGATCGGCCGCCGCGAAGCGGGCCATGGCGCGGGCCAGACCGGCGACGGTGGTGACGAAGTTGGGGGCAGAACAGCCATCGATCCCCCAGCCCGGGCTTTCGGCGCCGGTGAGTTCCTCGAAGGCCGCGCGCACCGCCCGCTGGACAGGGTGATCGACATCGATGTAGTCGGGGCCAGCCCGCAGGTGACGCGTCAGCGTCAGAAACCCGGCATGCTTGCCCGAACAGTTGTTGTGGATCGGCCCCGGCGCCCGGCCGGCGCGGATCAGCGCCTCGGCGGCGACCGCGTCCTTGGGCATGTGCGCCCCGCAAAGCAGGTCGCCCTCGCCGCAGCCGATCTCGGCCAGCCAGCGCGCCACCGGGCGGGTATGGATGCCGGCGCCGTTGTGCGAGGCGCAGGCCAGCGCCAGCAGATCGTCGCCCACGCCGGCCGCCGCGCCGCTCTCGACCAGCGGCAACGCCTGCAGCATCTTGCAGGAGGAGCGGGGATAGATCACCGCCTCCGGATCGCCCCATGCCGCCACCATCGTGCCGGTCGCATCGCAGATCGCGGCATGGCCGGCGTGCCGGCTTTCCACCCGCTCGCCGCGCCAGAACTCCACCATCGGGTCCGCAGTCCGGGCCGTGATCGGTGTCGCATCCATGATCGCAGGCGTCCCTCTCACGCAGGTTTGCGCGAAAAACCGCCGCGCAGTCTCGCCTCGGGGGTTTTCCCGGCCGGTTCAGTCAGGCTAAGAGCCCTAGCGAGGTGCGGGCGAAAGCGCCAGCGCCAAGACATCAGGCCGGCGTGGCCGAACTCGGCCGGAACAGGACAGACTGGAGGCGATGAAGGCAATGACGCGAAGGGTGCTTTGCAACGGCGCGGCGCTGCTGGCGGGACTGACGGTGGCGGGGCTCAGGCTGGCCGCCACGGCGCAGGAATCGACCAACCGCGTCGCCGCCGAGACCGACTGGAGCGTGTTCGTCGAGGAAAGCCCGCGGGCCTGCTGGAGCGTCTCCAGCCCGAAGGAAACGGTCAACACGCGGGGCGGCCAGCCTGTGCAGGTCAACCGCGGCGACATCCTTCTCTTCGTCACCTATCGCCCCGACGACGACGTCAACGGCGAGATCAGTTTCACCGGCGGCTACCCCTTCGCCGCAGACTCGACGGTCTCGGTCGAGATCGGCAACCAGACATTCCAGCTGTTCACCTCGGGCGACTGGGCCTGGCCCGCCAATCCCGAGGATGACGACCGGCTGATGCAGGCGATGCGCGGCGGCGCGGAAGCGGTGGTGACGGGCGTTTCCTCGCGCGGCACGACGACCCAAGACACCTTCTCTCTCTTCGGGTTTACCGCCGCTTCAGAGGAAGCCGAGCGCCGCTGCCAGTAGCCCCTCCCCGCGGCCGCTCCACGCGGCGGGGTTTCTCGGCGCCGTCACGCAGGCTATATGCCAGCGGAGCGCTTGCGCGAACGGGCGCCCCGAGGAGTTGACCGCGTGACACCGACCCTGCGGGCCGACGCGCCCATAACCCAGGATCTGCTGACGATTCCCCGCCGGATCGCCGAGGTGGGCCAGCGCGATCTCGTGGGCATCCCGCGCGCCGATCTTCCGGCGGTGCTGGCGGCCGCCGGCACGCCCGAGCGGCAGGCCCGGATGCGCGCCGCGCAGCTCTGGCAGTGGATCTACCAGTGGGGTGTGCGCGATTTCGCGCAGATGACCAATCTGTCGAAGGCCTACCGGGCCGAGCTGGCGCAGCACTTCACCGTCTCCCGGCCCGAGGTGGTGCGGCGCGAGATCTCTGCCGACGGCACCCGCAAATACCTGCTGCGCATTGCCGGCGGGCACGAGATAGAGACCGTCTATATCCCCGAGGAGGGGCGCGGGACGCTCTGCCTGTCGAGCCAGGTGGGTTGCACGCTCACCTGTTCCTTCTGCCACACCGGCACGCAGAGGCTGGTGCGCAACCTCACGGCCGCCGAAATCGTCGGGCAGGTCATGGTTGCGCGCGACGATCTGGGCGACTGGCCCGAACCGGGCAAGCCCAAGCGCGAGGAGCGGCTGATCTCGAACCTCGTCCTCATGGGCATGGGCGAGCCGCTCTACAATTTCGAGTCGGTGCGCGACGCGATGCGCATCTGCATGGATGGCGAGGGCATCGGCCTGGGCCGCCGCCGGATCACTCTGTCCACCTCTGGCGTGGTGCCCGAGATCGCCCGCACGGCGCGCGAGATCGGATGCCTTCTGGCGGTGAGCTTCCACGCCACCACCGATGAAGTGCGCGACCGGTTGGTGCCGATCAACCGGAAATGGAACATCGCCACGCTGCTGGAGGCGCTGCGGGAGTATCCGCGGCTGTCCAACGCCGAGCGGATCACCTTCGAATACGTCATGCTCAAGGACGTGAACGACAGCGATGCCGACGCCCGCCGGCTGGTGAGGCTGATCGCCGGCATCCCGGCGAAGATCAACCTCATCCCCTTCAACGAATGGCCCGGCGCACCCTATGAGCGGTCGGACTGGGAGCGAATCGAGGCCTTCGCCGACATCGTGCACAAAGCCGGCCATGCCTCGCCCATCCGTACGCCGCGGGGCGAGGACATCATGGCCGCCTGCGGACAGCTGAAATCCGACACCGAGCGCGCACGCCGCAGCCGTGCCGAGATCGCCGCCGAGGCCGGCCTGCCGGCACCATCGCGGGTGGTGCAGCGGCCGGACGCGCCCGACCACCCGCCCCGCGCCTCTGCGCAGGAGTGACATACCCGCAAGGGAGCGCGCCACGCCGGCCCAGCCCCAGACGCAAGCGGATCGCCGCGGCCCGCGGCTGACCACGCTGGACGCGACCCGCGCCGTGGCCCTGATGGGCGTGCTGTCGATCAACCTGCTGACGATCTCGGGGCTGACCTACCTTACCCCCGAGATGCGCGGAGCGATCCACGGCACCGCCGACCGGGTGGTGGCCTACCTCGTTGCCGTCTTTGTGGAAGGCAAGGCGCTGGCGGCGTTCTCTCTGATGTTCGGGATCAGTTTCTCGCTGCTGATCGGCCGCATGCAGGCGCGCGGCGAGCCCTGGGTGTGGATCTACATGCGTCGCCTCGGCCTGCTCGCGGGCATGGGCCTTCTGAACGCGGCCTTCTTCTTCTGGGGCGACATCCTGACCACCTATGCGGTGCTGGGCGTCTTCCTGCCGGTGGCGGCCCTGCTGCCGATCCCTGTGATCCTGGGGCTGGCAGCGGGGCTGCTGGTCGTTCCGCCGGTGGCGTTTGCGATGCTGGGAGAACTGCCTCCCGCGCCGCTGAGCGATGACCAACTGCCGAGCCTCCGGGCCTTTGCCAGCGACAGCTACGCGGTGACGGTGGCGCATAACTGGGCGCTCTTCACCGGAGCCACGGGCGAGGGCGAGGGCCTGCGGCTGATCCGCTATACCGAGCTTGGCGCCCTGTTCCTGATCGGGCTCGCGGCGGGGATCTCGAACGTGCCCAGCCGGCTGGCAGAATGCCGGCCGTGGCTTGCACCGCTCGGCTGGAGTCTCGTGGGCGTCGGGCTTCTGCTGGAGGCGCTGCGGGCAAGCGGGCTGATCCTCGTCCCGGGCGGGCTTCTGCTGCAGAACGCGGACGCTCTGGTGGGGATCGGTTATGTCGCGCTGGTGGCACTGTGGCTCGACGGGCGAGGCGGCGGACGGGCGCGCGCGGCCCTTGCGCCGCTCGGGGCGATGGCACTGACCGGCTATCTGATGGGCGGGCTTCTGGGCCAGGTGGTGTTCTATGGCTGGGGCTTCGGCCAGATCGGTCGCCATGGCACGCTGACGGTGATGGCCGTAGCGGCGGCGATCTTCGTGCTTCTTGCAGTCTTCGCGCAACTATGGCTGCGACACTTCCGCCAGGGGCCGTGGGAATGGCTCTGGCGCTGCCTCACCAGGCTCGCGTGGCAGCCGCTGTTGCGCTGACGCGGCCGGAACGAGGCCGGGACGAGGCCGGTCAGGCGAACGCCATGTCGAGCGCCGCCGCCGCCTGTTCCGCCATCGACGCGCTGCCCCCCGGCAGGCCGATCGCGAACAGCCGGCAGACGTTGCGCCCCATGATCTTCGCAATCGTCGTTTCGTCGAAGCCACCGCCTGCGCGCCGCAACGTCGCCGTCAGCACGCCAAGCTCGTCTGCCGAGATCTGGGTTGCCACCGAGCCGTCGAAGTCCGACCCGAGCGCGACGTGATCGCCGGGGTTCAGCCCCCGCTTGTCGGCCATTTCCATGATATGGGCCATGACCCGGGGAATGTTGGCCACGCCCTCGCCGACCGCATGGCCCCAGTAGCCGATCCCGATCACGCCGCCGCTGTCGAGGACGGCGCGCAACGCCTCGTCCGAGAGGTTGCGGTCGGGACGGCAGATGCCCTCGCAGACGGCCCGGACGCCGGTGTGCGACACGATGAAGGGCTTGCGCAGCAGGGACGCCGCATCGCGGATGGCCTCTTCCGACGCATGGGCGAGGTCGATGAGCATGCTGTGCTCCTCGGCCGTCTCCAGCGCGGTTCGGCCGGCCGGCGTCAGCCCGTAGCGCCCGCAGCCTTCCGAAGAGCCGCACAGCGGGTTGTCGAACCGATGCACCGGCGCGAACACCCGCAGGCCGCGGTCGTAAAGCGACGCGATCTCGGCCGCCACCACACCCGGGCTCGGGTCGTACTGCCCCACCCAGTGGCCACCTTCCAGCGCCAGTGTGCCGCCGATGACCTCCTCGCCGCGCCCGCGCGCCTCGATAAGCGCGAGCAGTTCCGAGGCGTTGAGGATCGGACGCAGTTCCGGCCCGTCATGGGATTGCGACCGGTGCACGGCATCCCAGAACAGGTCCATCTGGTAGAAGGCGCGGCCACGCGTGCTCCGCACCGGTCGCCCCTGCAGGGCCGCGAGCCAGGCGGCGTGGTTCGGATCGCTGGCGCTCAGGCAGTCCCGCCAGGGCAGGTTCACCGGGCTGTGGGTGACCATGGCGAAGACCTGCAGCGCCGTATTGCCGGCGAGAAGCCGCGGCAGATCGGCGTGGCCGTAGTCGGACCATGCGAGAAGGTCGCGATCCCATTTCAGGCTGTCGGCATGCAGGTCGGCGATGAACATCGCCCGGTGCAGCGCGCGGTCGGCGTCGTCGGGCTCTGGCGCGTCGGGGTCGAATGCGAAGCGGTTGAGGCTCCGATCCACCGCTGTAACGGCTGCTCCCCGCATGCTCCATGCGGCCCCGGCCGCTCCGGCGGCGGCCAGCAAT
>PUNI01000039.1 GCA_003551745.1 Paracoccaceae bacterium
GCGATGGTCCGGCGCGGCTCGTAGAGCCCGCCGTGGCGCTGCACCGGCCGGCCCAGCCAGGCCACCGCCGGGCCCAGCTCTCCGCGGGCCAGCTGCGCGTCGAGATCGGGCAGCTCGGCACGCATGGCGGCGTGCAGGCAGCCGGCATAGACATTGCCCAGGCTGTAGGTCGGGAAATAGCCGAAGAGCCCCAGCGACCAGTGCACATCCTGCAGCATGCCATGCGCCGGCCGGTCCACCGCCACGCCGAAGTCGGCCAGGAACCGGTCGTTCCACGCCGCCTCCAGATCCGCCGGCAGCAGATCGCCCGCCACCAGCGCCCGCTCGAGATCGAAGCGCATCATGATGTGCAGGTTGTAGTGCACCTCGTCGGCCTCGGTGCGGATATGGCCGGGGCTGACGCGGTTTACGGCGGCATAGAAGGCTTCGGGCCCGTCCAGCCCCAGATCGCCGAACTCGCGCAGCATCTCGCCGTGAAGCCATCCGCAGAACGCCCGCGAGCGGCCGAGCTGGTTCTCGTAGATCCGACTCTGGCTCTCGTGCACCCCCATCGAGACGCCGCGGCCGAGCGGCGTGAAGCGATAGGCCGGATCGATGCTCTGCTCATAGCCGGCATGGCCGGCCTCGTGGATGGTGGAATAGAAGCAGTTGAGGGGTTCGGCCTCGACCACCCTCGTGGTGATCCGCACATCGGCCCCGCCGCCCGAGCAGAAGGGATGCACCACCTCGTCGATCCGGCCGCGGGCGAAGTCATAGCCGAAGACCTCGGCCAGCTTGCGGGCCAGCCGCAGCTGCGCCTCGCGCGGGAAGTGACCCTTCAGCGCCGCCGGCCCGCGCGGGCTTTCCAGCACCGCCGCGCGCAGGGCCACCAGCCGCGGCCGCATCCGGTCGAAGATGGCGGCGATCTCGGCCGCCGAGGTTTCCGGCTCATAGTCCTCGATGAGCGCGTCGTAGAGGTCGCCGCCGTCAGCCAGGGCCGCGGCCTGCTCGCGGCGCAGCGCCAGAACCTCGGCAAGACGCGGCAGGAAATGCCCCACATCGTCGCGCTCGCGCGCCTCGGCCCAGACCCCCTGCGCCACCGAGGTGACCCGCGCGATCTCGGCGGCAAGCCGCGCCGGCACCCGGGTCGCCCGCGCGTGGCTGCGCCGGATCAGCCGAAGCGCAGCGGCCCCGGCGGCGTCGGGCGGCTGCGCAGCGGCCAGCCAGTCGGCCACGCGCGGATCGGTGCGGCGCGCGTGCAGCACCCCCTCCAGCGCGGCCATCTCCTCGCTGCGCTGGGTGGCGGCGCCGCGCGGCATCACGGCCTCCTGGTCCCAGGACAGCCGCCCCATGATCTGCCCCAGCGCCTCGGTATCGCGCTGGAAGGCCATCAGCTCGGCATAGGCGGTGCTCATCGGCGGCTCCGGATGGATTGTGCGATGGGGTATTGCGACAGGAAGCGGGCGTTCAGGATCGCCAGGAAGAGGATCACGGCGACCAACTGGTGGGCGCTCGCGAGATACCAGGGCGCCGCCTCCAACACGGTCGCGATCCCCAGCCCCACCTGCGCGACAAGCGCCAGCGCCATCACGTCGAAGGCCGCGCGGGTGGCGCGATGGACGCTGCGCCGGCCCATCACCCAGGCGACGGCTCCCAGGGCGAGCAGCACATAGCCCCCCATGCGGTGCACGAACTGCGTCATCGCCGGATGTTCGAAGAAGTTCCGCCACAGCGGCTCCAGCGACAGCGCTTCGGGCGGGAAGAACACGCCGTTCATCAGCGGCCAGTCGGTATAGCCGCGGCCGGCATCGATGCCGGCGACCAGGGCGCCCAGCAGGATCTGCAGGAAGGCCAGATACATGAGCATGCCGGTGACAGAGAAGAGCCGCCCCTCACGCGTCCGCCGGGCCTGCAGCAGGTCGGTCTCGGGCCGACCAAGCAGCAGGATGTACCAAGCCAGCAGCCCGATGATCAGGAAGGCAAGGCCGAGATGGATCGCCAGGCGGTAGGAAGCGACCGCGATCATTCCCTCGGCGAGACCCGAGGAGACCATCCACCAGCCGATCGCGCCCTGCGCCCCGCCCAGCACGCCCAGCAGCAGCGCTCGCCCGGTCCAGCCGGGCGGGAAGCGGCGGAAGGCCAGGAAGCCGAGGAAGCCCAGAGCCCAGACCAGCCCCACGAGCCGGCCAAGCTGCCGGTGCCCCCATTCCCACCAGTAGATCACCTGGAACTCGGCCAGGCTCATGCCGCGGTTCACCAACTCGTATTGCGGAATCTGGCGATAGCGCTCGAATTCTGCCAGCCAGTCGGCCTCGGAAAGCGGCGGGAGCGCACCGGTCACCGGGCGCCATTCCGTGATGGAGAGGCCAGAGCCGGTCAGCCGCGTCAGCCCGCCGACCACGACCATCAGCACCACCAGCAGCAAGAGCAGGATCATCCAGATCTGCAGGCCGCGCCGCGCGCCGGAACGCCGGGCGATCCCGCCGGGACGCGGCGCGGCCGGGGCGGCGCCCTCGCCGACCTCCTCGAAGATGCTGCGCTTGGGCCCGGCCATCCGCCCCCTCCCCCGATTGCGGCGCGACACTAGGCCCGCGCCGTTGCCCCTTCAAGGCCGCCGCCCGCGCGCCAGTTGCCGCAGCGCACCGTGGAAGAACTGCACGTCTGCCCGGCTCAGCGCCAGCCGGCCCAGCATCGCCCGAAGGTTGAGCCGCATGTGGGCGGCCTTCTCGGGCGGGAAGAAGAACCCCGCCGCCTCCAGTTTCTCCTCGAAATGGGCGTGCAGATGCGCGATCTCGGCGACCGTCGCGGCGTCGGGCGCAGCCGGCACCGGCTGCGACTGCGCCTCGCCGCTCCCCCGGCCCCATTCATAGGCCATCACACCCACGCATTGTGCGAGGTTCAGCGACGGGAAGGCCGGGTTCACCGGCAGGCTGACGATGGCGCGGGCCATGGCCACATCCGCCGTCTCCAGCCCCGCACGCTCGGGTCCGAAGAGCACGGCCACGCGCTGACCGGCCGTGACGGCGGCGCGCGCCGCGGCCATCGCCGCCGCGGGCGTGAGCACCGGCGTGGCGATGCCGCGCGGCCGAGCGGTGGTGGCAAAGACCACCTCGGCGTCGGCCAGCGCGGCGGCGACATCGGGAAACGGGCCGGCCGTGTCGAGGAGCCGCCCCGCGCCAGAGGCCATGGCCACCGCCCGCGGGTTGGGCCAGCCGTCGCGCGGCGCCACCACCCGCAGCCGCGTCAGCCCGAAATTCAGCATCACCCGCGCGGCGGCACCGATGTTCTCGCCCATCTGCGGACGGACCAGCACGAAGGCGGGGGCGATCTGCTCTGCGTCCACGGAACGGTCCTGCGCGGCCTCGCCCCGCCTCTAGCGGCGCCGGGGCACGGGCACAACGGGTGCGGAACCCGGCCGGAGCGGGGCGCGGACGGGAGCGGGGCGGGCGGGTGGGCGCTTCCGTCCGCGCCCTGCGCCGGCCGGGTGCCGTTGTGCCGGGGGCGCGCGAGGGCTAAGCATCCCGCCGCAGACGGTGGGCCAGACCGCAAGCCAGACCGCAAGTGAGCCCGAGGAGGCCGGCCATGTCCGACGACGCGCCCCAGATCTATCTGGTGACCCCGCCGGCCTTCGAACCGGAGGCGTTCGCGGATCCCCTCGCCCGGGTGCTCGACGCGGTGCCGGTGGCCTGCCTGCGGCTGGCGCTCGCCACCAGCCGCGAGGAGGTGTGGGTCCGCGCCGCCGACGCGCTGCGCGAGATCGCCCATGCCCGCGACATTCCGCTGGTGGTCGAGCGCCATGTGGCGCTGGCCGAACGGCTGGGCCTCGACGGGGTGCATCTGCCCGACGGGGCGCGCGGGGTGCGCAAGGCCCGCGCCGCGCTCGGCGCCGACGCGATCCTCGGCGCCTTCTGCGGGGCCAGCCGGCACGACGGGATGAACGCGGGCGAGGCCGGCGCGGATTACGTCGCCTTCGGCCCGGTCGGCGCCGGGGTGCTGGGCGATGGCGCGGTCGCCGACCGGGCGCTCTTCGTCTGGTGGTCGGAGATCATCGAACTGCCCGTGGTCGCCGAGGGCGGCCTCACCCCGGAGCGGGTGGCGGAATTCGCGCCGGTCACCGATTTCCTTGCCGTGGGTGAGGAGATCTGGGCCGATGTCGACCCCGCGGCGGCACTGCGCAGGCTGCTGGCACCTCTCGATCCCGGATAGCACCGCGCGCCCGGCCACCGCCGCACGCCCTTGTGAGCGGGGCGCACCCTGCTAGAGTCGCCCGGCGCAGGGCGGTGACGCGCCAAGACGAGGGAGCCAGGGCGAAGATGGTTGCACGCGTCATTCCGGTCGACCCCTTCGATCTGGTGATCTTCGGCGGCACCGGCGATCTGGCCCGGCGCAAGATCCTGCCCGGGCTCTACCGGCGCTTCCGCGACGGGCAGATGCCCGCCGAGGCGCGGATGATCGGCGCAGCGCGCAGCGACATGACAGCCGAAGCCTATCGCGAGCTGGCCCGCAGCGCACTTGAGGATCACGTGGCCGCCGAGCGCCGCGATCCCGAGACGGTGGCCCGATTTCTCGGCCAGCTCGGCTACGTCGCCATCGACGTGCACGGCGACAAGGGCTGGCTGGACCTGGCCGACGCGATGCGCCCCGGCCATGTACAGGCCTTCTACTTCTCGGTCGCGCCCGGCCTCTTCGGCACGCTGGCCGAGAAGCTGCACGACCACAAGGTCGCCGGCCCCGACGCCCGCATCGTCGTCGAAAAGCCCTTCGGCCATGATCTCGGCTCGGCGCGCACGCTCAACGCCACCCTGGCCGCGCATTTCGACGAGCATCAGATCTATCGCATCGACCATTATCTCGGCAAGGAGACGGTGCAGAACCTGATGGCGGTGCGCTTCGCCAACATGCTCTTCGAGCCGTTGTGGAACGCGCAGTTCGTCGATCACGTCCAGATCACCGTGGCCGAGACCGTCGGCGTCGGCGGCCGCGGCAGCTATTACGACGGCTCCGGTGCCATGCGCGACATGGTCCAGAACCACATCATGCAGCTCCTTTGCCTGATCGCCATGGAGCCGCCCAACCGCTTCGAGCCCGACGCGGTGCGCGACGAGAAGCTCAAGGTGATCCGCGCGCTCGATCCGGTGGCGCCGGGCGACATCGTCCGCGGCCAGTATGTCCCGACGAACGGCACCCCCGGCTATCTCGAGGACGCGGGCAACCCCGACAGCCGCACGGAAAGCTATGTGGCGATGAAGGTGCACGTGTCGAACTGGCGCTGGAAGGGCACGCCCTTCTACCTGCGCACCGGCAAGCGGCTGCGCGCCCGCTCCTCCGAGATTGCGGTCACCTTCCGCGAACCGCCCCATTCGATCTTCGGCGAGAGCGAACGCTGGGCCGAGAACGTGCTGATCATCCGGTTGCAGCCCAACGAGGGCATAAAGCTGAAGGTGATGATCAAGGAGCCTGGGCCGGGGGGCATGCGGCTGGTGAACGTGCCGCTCGACATGTCCTTCGCCGATGCCCTCGGCGAGGGCGGGAACGACATTCCCGACGCCTACGAGCGGCTTATCATGGACGTGATCCGCGGCAACCAGACCCTCTTCATGCGTGGCGACGAGGTCGATGCCGCCTGGGCCTGGACCGACCCGGTGATCGCCGCCTGGCAGGAACGCGGCGACCGGCCGGTGCCCTATGACGCCGGGACCTCCGGCCCCGAGGACGCGCTGATGCTCATGCACCGCGACGGCCGCCGCTGGCGGGAGATCCGGCCGTGAACCTGCACCGGTACCCCGACCGCGAGATGATGATGCTGCGGCTGGCCGACCGGCTGGCGGGCGAACTGGGCGATTTCCTGCGCCGGCAGGAGCGCGTGAGCCTCGCCGTGCCCGGCGGCACCACGCCGGGGCCGGTGTTCGACGTGCTCAGCGACCTGAGGATCGCCTGGGAGCGGGTGACCGTGCTGCCCACCGACGAACGCTGGGTCGATCCGGAGAGCCCACGCTCCAACGCCCGGCTGATCCGCGAACGGCTGCTGACCGGGCCGGCCGCGGCCGCGGGCTTCGTCAGCCTCGCCAGCGCCGAGCCGACGCCGGAAGCCGCCCTTCCCGATCTGATCGCGGCGGTCACCCCGCATCTGCCGCTCACGGTGCTCCTGCTGGGCATGGGCGAGGACGGACATGTCGCCTCCCTCTTTCCCGGTGCCGACCGGCTCGCCGAGGCGCTCGACGACGCGGCACCGC
>PUNI01000199.1 GCA_003551745.1 Paracoccaceae bacterium
CCGCCGGCGGCGTGCTGCCGGTCGTCAAGCATCTGCCTGGCCACGGCCGCGCCGGCGCCGACAGCCATCGCACCCTGCCGCGCGTCACCGCCCCGGCGCAGGCGCTGCGGGCCTCCGATTTGGCCGTCTTCGGCGCGCTTGCCGACCTGCCGATGGCCATGACCTGCCATGTCGTGTTCGCCGCCCTCGATCCCGCCCCGGCCACCACCTCGCCGGCGATGATCCGGCTGATCCGCGAGGAGATCGGATTCGGCGGGCTCCTGATGAGCGACGATCTCGGCATGGAGGCGCTGGACGGCACGCCCGGCGCGCGCGCGGCCGCCGCGATCGCGGCGGGCTGCGACATCGCCCTGCACGGCAACGGCAGCCCAGAGATGCTGATCGCGGTGGCCGAGGCCGCCGGACCCCTGACCGAGCCGGCGCGCGCCCGCGCCGAGGCGGCGCTGGCCGCGCGTCGGTCGCCCGATCCGGCCGATCCGGCCGCGCTTTCGGCCGAGCTCGCGATGCTGGCCTCGGGGCAGGCGGCGTGAGCGCGGCCGCCGACAGCGAGCCTTGGGACGAGACGCCGCTGGCGCTGGCCGACCGGCAGGCGGCCGAGGCGCTGATCGTCGATGTCGAGGGCTTCGAGGGGCCGCTCGACCTGCTGCTGGCGCTGGCGCGGACCCAGAAGGTGGATCTGCGCCGCATCGCCGTGCTGCCGCTCGCCGAGCAGTATCTGGCATTCGTCGCCCGCGCCCGCGCCTTGCGGATCGAACTCGCGGCCGATTATCTGGTGATGGCGGCCTGGCTAGCCTACCTCAAGTCGCGCCTGCTGCTTCCGCCCGATCCCGCGGCCGAGGGCCCCTCGGCCGAGGAGATGGCGGCGCATCTTGCGTTTCAGCTGCAGCGTCTGGAAGCGATGCGGGCGGCTGCCGCCCGGTTGATGGCGCGCGACCGGCTGGGTCTGGACGTCTTTGCCCGCGGCGATCCCGAAGCGGTTCAGACCCTGCGCCGCACCGAGTTCGACGCCACGCTGATCGACCTGCTGCGCGCCTATGCCCGGCTTCGGACCCGCGACGAGTTCCGCCCCTGGGCCTTCGAGCGTGCCGATGTCTATGGCCTCGCGGCCGCACTGGAACGGCTGCGCGGCCAGCTGGCCGAACGCTTCGGCTGGCTGCCGCTGGAGGCCTTCCTGCCCGAGGACTGGCTGGGTGGCGGCCCGCGGCGGCGCTCGGCCACCGCGGCGACCTTCGTGGCGGGGCTGGAGCTGACCCGTCAGGGGCGGGCGGAGATGCGCCAGTCCGAGCCTTTCGGTCCGGTGGAGCTGCGTGGGAGGAGGCCGGAGTGAGCGGCGTGCCCGAGGCTCCGCTCTTCGCCCCGCCGCCGCTGCCCGAGCAGGAGCGGATGGTGGAGGCGATCCTCTTCGCCACCGCGCAGCCGGTGACGGTGGCCGATCTGGCCGCGCGCCTGCCCCATGGCAGCGATCCGGCCGAGGCGCTGCGGATGCTGCGCGCGCGCTACGAGGGGCGCGGGGTGGAACTGCGCCGGATCGGCGATGCCTGGGCCATGCGCACCGCGCCCGACCTCGGCTTCCTGATGCAGGCCGAGCGGGTCGAGACCCGCAAGCTCTCGCGCGCCGCGATCGAGACGCTGGCCATCGTGGCCTACCACCAGCCCGTCACCCGCGCCGAGATCGAGGAGATCCGCGGCGTCGCCGTCAGCCGCGGCACGCTCGACCAGCTTCTGGAGCTGGACTGGATCCGCTTCGGCCGGCGCCGCAACACGCCGGGCCGCCCGGTGACCTATCTCGTCACCGAGGAATTTCTCGACCATTTCGGGCTGGAAAGCGCCCGCGACCTGCCGGGGCTGGCGGAGTTGCGCGCGGCCGGCCTGCTCGACAACCGTCCCTCGCCCGACGGGCTGCGCCCCCCGGCAGGCGAACCAGAGCTTGATGACGGCCCGGACGTGGATCAGGGAACCCTGTTCGAAGACTAGCGGCCGTGCCGCGCCAGGGCACCCGGCCGATCTGCCCCGACCGTCAGTCGGGCCGGCTCAGCGCCGGCGTCGCAGGCGGATCACCACGTCGACTCGCGAGATCTCTGCGCCTTCGGGCGGTTCGGGCAGATGTGCGATGTCCAGCTGGTCGGCCGGCGCGTCGGTCAGCTCGGCGGTGTCTTCCCAGTAGAAATGGGGATGATCGTCGATCCGTGTGTCGAAATAGCTGCGCGTGCCGTCCACAGTGACTTCCTGCACCAGCCCCGCAGCGCAGAAGGCGCGCAGCGTGTTGTAGACCGTGGCGAGCGACACGCTTTCGCCATGCTCGAGGGCGGCGCCATAGAGGCTCTCCGCGGTGACGTGGCGGTCGTGACCATCGCCGACCAGCAGCGCTGCCAGCGCCAAGCGCTGGCGCGTCGGGCGCAGGCCGGCGCGCGCAAGCCATTGCCCCCCGGCCTTGTGGGCCGCGGCGTCGGGCAGGGCCGTGTCGGAGTCGAGCTTATCCTTCATCTCCCCTGTCTATTAAGCCCGCACGGCGCGCGTTTCAAATGAAAACGAGTTGCAACGCCGATCGGGAGGGCATTGTCAGGCGGGGCCGGGGCGGGGCGGCCTGGCCGCGTGGGGCAGGCTTGCCTCCGCTTCCATGCGGGTGCTAGAGGTGCGCGAGTTTTGCGTCAGCATGGTCGGAGCCGCATGGCAGAGTTTCCCACCTCGTTCGACAAGGCCTCGCTTCTGGCCTGCGCGCGTGGCGAGTTGTTCGGGCCGGGGAACGCGCAGCTGCCGGCGCCGCCGATGCTGATGGTGGACCGCGTCACCGAGATCTCGGCCGATGGCGGCGAACACGGCAAGGGCCATGTCGTCGCCGAGTTCGACATCGCGCCGGACCTTTGGTTTTTCGAGTGCCATTTTCCCGGCGATCCGGTGATGCCGGGCTGCCTTGGCCTCGATGCGCTATGGCAGCTGACCGGCTTCAACCTGGGCTGGCGCGGGATGCCGGGCCGCGGCCGGGCCCTGGGTGTGGGCGAGGTGAAGTTCACCGACATGGTGACACCGGCGACCAGGCTCGTCACCTATCTCGTTGATTTCACGCGTGTCATCGACCGCAAGCTGAAGCTGGGGCTGGCCAATGGCCGGATGCTGGCCGACGGCAAGGAGATCTACACCACCACCGACATGAAGGTGGGCCTGTTCAGCGACTGAGCGGGGCGGCGGCCCCGTGCCGGCCCGCCGAGGGAGGATCGAGGATGCGCCGTGTCGTGGTCACCGGGCTGGGGATCGTCTCGCCCATCGGCAACACCGCCGCCGAGGTGGAGGCCAGCCTGCGGGCCGGCCGCTCCGGCATCGTGTTCGCGCCGGACTATGCCGAGAACGGGTTTCGCAGCCAGATCCACGGTGCGCCGCAGATCGTGCTGGAGGATCATGTCGACAAGCGCCAGCTGCGCTTCATGGGGCCTGGGGCGGCCTACAATTTCATTGCCATGGAGCAGGCGATCGCGGATGCGGGGCTGGAGGAGGCCGACATCTCGAACGAGCGCACCGGGCTGGTGATGGGTTCGGGCGGGCCGTCGACCTCGAACTTCTTTCTGGCCCACAACATCGTGAAGGAGAAGGGCAGCCCGAAGCGGATGGGCCCCTTCATGGTCACCCGCTGCATGTCGAGCACCAACTCGGCCTGCCTGGCGACGCCCTTCCGGATCAAGGGGGTGAACTATTCGATCACCTCGGCCTGCTCCACCTCGGCGCACTGCATCGGCAACGCCGCCGAGCTGATCCAGATGGGCAAGCAGGACATCGTGTTCGCCGGCGGGGGCGAGGAGCTCGACTGGACGCTGTCCTGCCTCTTCGACGCGATGGGGGCGATGAGCTCCAAATACAACGACGCGCCCGAGACCGCCTCGCGCCCCTTCGATGCCACCCGCGACGGCTTCGTGATCGCGGGCGGCGCGGGCGTGCTGGTGCTGGAGGAGCTGGAGCACGCGAAGGCCCGCGGCGCGAGGATCTATGCCGAGCTCACGGGCTATGGCGCCACCTCCGACGGTTATGACATGGTGGCGCCCTCGGGCGAGGGCGGCGAGCGGTCGATGCGGCTGGCGCTGTCGACGCTGCCCGAAGACCGGCAGATCAGCTACATCAACGCGCACGGCACCTCGACGCCGGTCGGAGACGTCAGCGAGGTGGAGGCGATCCGGCGCATCTTCGGCGAGGGGGCGACGCCGCCCATCGCCTCGACCAAGTCGCTGACCGGGCACAGCCTCGGCGCCACCGGGGTGCATGAGGCGATCTATTCGCTGCTGATGCAGCAGGGCGGTTTCATCGCCGCATCGGCCAATGTCACCGAGCTCGACCCGGCGATCCGGCCGGGCGAGATCGCCACCGAGCTGCGCGAGGAGGTGGAGTTGGACAGCGTGCTGTCGAACTCCTTCGGGTTCGGCGGCACCAACGCCACGCTTGTCTTCAGCAAGCTTCACGACTGATCCGGAGACAGGCATGGCCGATCTGATGAAGGGCAGGCGCGGGCTTGTCATGGGCGTCGCGAACGAACGCTCCATCGCCTGGGGCATCGCGCGCGCGCTGGCCGACGAGGGCGCGGAGCTGGCCTTCTCCTATCAGGGCGAGGCCTTCGGCAAGCGGGTGGAGCCGTTGGCGGCGCAGGTCGGCTCGTCGCTTCTGCTCGATGTGGACGTGACCGACGACGCCTCGATGGACGCGGCCTTCGCGCGGCTGCGCGAGGCGTGGGGGACGATGGATTTCCTCGTCCACGCCATCGCGTTTTCCGACAAGAAGGAGCTGACGGGCCGCTTCATCGACACGAGCCGCGAGAACTTCCGCCATTCGCTGGCGATCTCGTGCTACTCCTTCATCGACGTGGCGCGGCGGGCCTCTGAACTGATGCCGGAGGGGGGCTGCCTGCTGACGCTGACCTACCAGGGCTCGAACCGGGTGACGCCCTTCTACAATGTCATGGGCGTGGCTAAGGCGGCGCTGGAATCGGCGGTGCGCTATCTGGCGAATGATCTCGGGCCGCAGAAGATCCGGGTGAACGCGATCTCGCCGGGGCCCATGAAGACCCTCGCCGGCGCGGCCATCGGCGGCGCGCGGCGGACCTTCAGGCAGGCGGAGCTGAACGCGCCCTTGCGCGCCAACCCGACGCTGGAGGCGGTGGGGGGCACGGCGGTCTATCTGGCGTCGGATTACGGCGCCTGCACGACCGGCGAGATCGTCCATGTCGATGGCGGCTATCACGTCATCGGCATGCCGCAGTCGGAGAACATCTGAGATGTCCCGGCCCGGCGGGAACGGGCTGACCTATGCCGCGGCCGGCGTGGACATCGCCGCCGGCAACGATCTGGTCGAGCGGATCAAGCCGGCCGCCGCCGCCACCGCCCGGCCCGGCGTGATGGCGGGGCTTGGCGGTTTCGGGGCGCTCTTCGACCTCAAGGCCGCCGGTTACGTCGACCCGGTGCTGGTGGCCGCCACCGACGGGGTCGGCACCAAGTTGAAGATCGCGATCGAGACCGGCGTGCTGGACGGCATCGGCACCGACCTCGTTGCCATGTGCGTCAACGACCTCGTCTGCCAGGGCGCCGAGCCGCTGTTCTTCCTCGACTATTTCGCGACCGGCCGTCTGGAGGTGGATCGCGCCGCCCGCGTCATCGAGGGCATCGCGCGGGGCTGTGCCGAGGCCGGCTGCGCGCTGATCGGCGGCGAGACGGCCGAGATGCCGGGCCTCTATGCCGGCGCGGATTTCGACCTCGCGGGCTTCGCGGTGGGCGCGATGGAGCGCGGCGCGGGCCTGCCTGCGGGCGTGGCCGAGGGCGACGTGCTCCTGGGCCTGCCCTCCTCGGGCGTCCACTCGAACGGGTTCTCGCTGGTCCGCCGGGTGGTGGCCGAGGCCGGGCTCTCTTGGGAGGATCCCGCGCCTTGGGGCGGCGGCCCCCTCGGCGCGGCGCTGCTCGCGCCGACGCGGATCTATGTGCAGCCCGCGCTGGCAGCGGTCCGGGCCGGCGGGGTGCGGGCGCTTGCGCATATCACCGGCGGGGGGCTGAGCGAGAACCTGCCGCGGGTGCTGCCCGAGGGGCTCGGCGCCGAGGTCGACCTTGGCGCCTGGGCGCGGCCCGGCGTGTTCCGCTGGCTCGCCGAGGCCGGCGGGGTCGCCGAGGCCGAGATGCTGCGCGCCTTCAATTGCGGGATCGGCATGATCGTCGTCGTCGCCCCCGATGCCGCGAC
>PUNI01000468.1 GCA_003551745.1 Paracoccaceae bacterium
AGATGCGGACCCGGCGGCGGGGTCAGCAACAGGTCGTCGGGGCGGATACCGATGAGGTCTGTTCCCGCCGGCAGCGACTCCAGCCCCGTGGCGTTGCCGTTCTGCGCCAGCCAGGGCCGGGGCAGCATGTTCATGGCCGGCGAGCCGATGAACTGCGCCACGAACTCGTTCTCGGGCCTCTCGTAAAGCTCCAGCGGCGCGCCCACCTGGCTGATGCCGCCGCCCGCGAGGACCACAATGCGCGAGGCCAGCGTCATCGCCTCGACCTGGTCGTGGGTGACGTAGATCATCGTCGACTCGGGCATCGACTCCTTGAGCTGGGCGATCTCGATCCGGGTCGCGACCCGCAGCGCGGCGTCGAGGTTCGAGAGCGGCTCGTCGAAAAGGTAGACCTTGGGGTCACGCACGATCGACCGACCGATCGCCACCCGCTGCCGCTGCCCGCCCGACAGCTGCTTGGGCAGCCGGTCGAGCAGCTTGTCGAGCTGCAGCATCCTGGCGGCCCGGTTCACGGCCTGGTCGATCTCGTCACGGCTCTTGCCGGCGATCTTCAGCGCGAAGGCCATGTTGTCGCGAACGGTCATGTGCGGATAGAGCGCATATGTCTGGAAGACCATGGCAATGCCACGCTGTGCCGGCGGGATGTCGTTGACCACCACACCGTCGATTTCCAGAGTGCCTGCGGTGATCTTCTCGAGGCCCGCGACCATCCGCAGAAGCGTCGACTTGCCACAACCCGATGGCCCGACGAAGACGATGAGCTCGCCGGTATCGATGTGCAGGTTGATATCGGAGAGGACCTTGACCGGCCCATAGGCCTTTTCGACATCGGTCATCTTCAGTTCGGCCACTTCCGTCTCCTCCCGTCCTCTTTCAGCGCCGCACGGCGAGGCAGACCTGCCAGGGCCCGAGGTGCACCACACCATCGCTGCCCGGCCCGGCGCTGTTCAGTTCGCTGCCCACCGTGTGCCAACGCCCCCCCTCCGGCAGGCGCAGTTCTGCCGGTTCCTCGCTCAGGTTGAAGCCGCAGAACAACGTCTCGCCGGGGACGACACGTTCGAAGTGCAGCACATGACCGGACACGCCCAGGCTTTCCAGCGTGCCCCGCATGATCGCGGGATGGGCATGGCGGAAGGCGATGGCACGACGATAGTGATGGATCAGCGCCTCGGGCGCATGCTCCTCGCTTTCCACCGCATGATGGACATGCGCCGGCGGGATCGGCAACCACGGAACGCCTGTCGAAAACCCGGCGTTCACCTGATCGGCCCGCCAGACCATCGGCGTGCGGCATCCGTCCCTGCCCTTGTATTCCGGCCAGAACCGGATGCCGTAGGGGTCGCGCAGATCCTCGAAGGCGAGTTCGGCCTCGGGCAACCCCAGCTCTTCGCCCTGATAGAGGCAGACCGAACCCCGCAGGCACAGCAGCAGCGTGGCGTGGGCCCGCACGGCGCCCGGCGACAGGTGCCACCGGGTGATGTGGCGCGTGACGTCATGGTTGGAGAAAGCCCAGCAGGCCCAGCCATCCGGCACCTTTTCCGCCACATCGGCGAGGACACCGCCCACCCACTCCGCGGTCAGCGGTTCGCTGGCGAGGAACTCGAAGGCGTAGCACATGTTCACCTTGTCGCCGCCGCCCGTGTACTCGCCCATCACCTCCAGGCCGCGCTGGCTCTCGCCGACCTCGCCCACGGTGGCCGCATTGTAGCGATCGATCAGTTCGCGAAACCGCGCCAGGAAGACGAGGTTCTCCGGCTGGGTCTTGTCGTGGACATGATCCTGCCAGTTGTAGGGGTTGACGGCGGGCGCGGTGAAATCGTTGCGAAGCTCCGGCGGAAGCGGAGGATTGTCGCGCAGCTCCTTGTCATGGAAATAGAAATTCACGGTGTCGAGGCGAAAGCCGTCGACCCCGCGGTCGAGCCAGAACCTTGCCGTGTCCAGCAGTGCCTCCTGCACCAGCGGCTCGTGGAAGTTCAGATCGGGCTGCGACTCGAGGAAGTTGTGCAGGTAATACTGGCAGCGTGAGGTATCCCACTGCCATGCCGAGCCGCCGAAGATCGACAGCCAGTTGTTGGGCGGCGTGCCGTCGGGCTTGGCGTCGGCCCAGACGTACCAGTTGGCCTTAGGATTGTCGCGCGAAGACCGGCTTTCGACGAACCAGGGGTGCTGATCCGACGAGTGCGACAGCACCAGATCAATCAGGACGCGCAATCCGAGCGCATGGGCGGTGGAGATCACCGCATCGAAATCGGCCAGCGTGCCGAACAGCGGATCAACGTCGCGATAGTCGGCGACGTCGTAGCCGAAGTCCTTCATCGGCGAGGTGAAGAACGGCGAGATCCACACCGCATCGACGCCGAGGGAAGCGACATAGGGCAGACGCTCGACGATGCCGAGGAGGTCGCCCACACCGTCGGCATTGCTGTCCTGGAAGGAACGCGGATAGATCTGGTAGATCACCGCACCGCGCCACCACTCACCGGCGTGAAGCTTCGCGCGGCGCGCCGCGCCGGCCTGCTGGATTGTCACGGGCGACCCCTCACTTGACGGCGCCGGCCAGCAGGCCCCGGACCAGATAGCGCTGCATGGTGAAGAACACGATCAGCGGGATAGCCAGCGACACGAAGGCGGCGCCGGCAAGGATACCCCAATCACCGCCGCGCGAGCCCAGCAGGTCGTCGGCGATCTTCACCGTCATCACCTGCGTCGCCGAGCCCGAGGGCAGGAACACCTTGGCCACGAGCAGGTCGTTCCACGTCCACAGGAACTGGAAGATCGCGAAGGCAGCAAGCGCCGGGAAGCTGAGGGGCAGGATGATGCGGACGAAGATCTGGAAGTCGGTCGCGCCATCCACCCGCGCGCTCTCGATGATGTCGCGCGGCAGACCGACCATGTAGTTGCGTAACAGATAGACCGCGAGCGGCAGGCCGAAGCCGGTATGGGCGAGCCATATCCCGAGGAAACTCTGGCCGATGCCGATCTGGTTGTGCAGGTTCAGCAGCGGCACCAGCGCCAGTTGCAGCGGCACGACCAGCAACCCCACCACCGCCGCGATCAGCACGCCTCGGCCCACGAAATCCATCCAGGCCAGCGCATAGGCGGCGAAGGCGGCGATCAGGATCGGGATCACCGTGGCGGGTATGGCGACCGTCAGCGTGTTGATGAAGGCCCTGTCCATGCCGTCGGCCGACAGCACGGTGTTGTAGTTCCCGGTCGTGAAGCGCGGGGCCGTCCGCGCCTCGAAATACAGCGTCACCGGTCGCTCGAAGGCCTCGTCGTTGCGCAGGAGATAGGTGCCGTCCGCCTCGATCGTCACCGTCCCGCCGGTACGCAGGTCCACGATCTGACCTGCATCGAACTCCGCCGGGGCGGCTCCGCGCGTGCCGAAATGCGAGACCGTGCCGGTCTGGTCGGGAAACCAACGGGCCTGCGCGGGGTCGGTGAAGACGTTGCCCTCGATCACGAAGCTGCCGTTTTCCTCGCGCTGGGTGTCGGCGGCGACGCGGGTCCGGAAGGTCAGGTCCACCGGCAGCGGCGCCTTCCACCAGCCCGACTCGGAGATCTGGTCGCGATCGCGGAAGGACGACACGAACAGCCCCACCGTCGGGACCAGCCAGATCACCACCATCAGCACGACGGTGATGTTGACCGCCCAGTTCAGGCCGGATCTCTGCCCTGCGATGTTCTCCATGCGAGGCCGCCCTCCTACCGCAGTTCCTTGCGCGCCTGCGCGATGTTCCAGATCATCACCGGCAGCACGATGATCATGATCACGAAGGCCACCGCCGTCGCCCGCCCGTCGTCGCGGAACATGTAGGTCATCATGTAGCTCGGCAGGATGTGGGTGCCGAAGTTGCCCCCGGTCATGGTGTAGACGATGTCGAAGACCTTCAGCACCAGGATGGTGATGGTCGTCCAGACCACCACGATGGTCCCCATGATCTGCGGCACCTTGATCGAGAAGAACAGCCGGAACGGCCCGGCCCCGTCTATGATCGCGGCTTCGATGGTCTCCTCGGGGATGCCGCGCAGCGCCGCCGACAGGATCACCATGGCAAAGCCGGTCTGGATCCAGATCAGGATGAACATCAGGAAGAAATTGTTCCAGAACGGGATCTGGATCACGTCCACCGGACGATCGGCCCCCAGCAGGTCACGCACGGCGTTGATCAGCCCGATGTCGGCAGTGTTGGCATAGACGAATTTCCAGATCAGCGAGGCCCCCACGAAGCTGATCGCCATCGGCATGAAGATCAGCGACTTCGCGACATTTCCCCAGCTAAGACGGTCGGTGAGTTGCGCGGCGGCCAGTCCGAAGGAGGTGGCCAGGGCCGGGACGACGAGAAGCCAGAGGAAATTGTTGAAGACGGCCGTGCGGAAGCCGGATTCGTTGAAGAGGTCTATGTAGTTGCCAAGGCCGATGAACTCGGTGCCGGCCCGGTCGAACAGCGAGCGGTAGAAGGACCCCACCACCGGATAGGCCAGGTAGAGCCCGAGCGCGAACAGGGCTGGAAACAGGAACAGCCAGGGCCGCACCAGATTGGCCCGGTTGATGTTGCGGCCCGGATTGGGCCCCTTGGCCGGGAAGATCACCCGGTCGAGGACCCAGTTCGAGAGATAGAAATACGCGACGCAGCCGAACACGCCGACAAGAATGGTGATCACGCCCTGAATGACCGGCGGCATCCGTTCCTCCCCTGGGCCCCGACGGGCCGCCTGCGGGCCTCCACTCCGCGCAGGCCGCCGCCGCCCGGACCGGCAAGGCCCGGGCGGCGGCTCCGTGTCGTGCTCAGCGCATGGCGTCCCAGCGATCCTGGATCATCTGCGCCACGTCGTCCGCATCCGCTCCGGTCACGAAGTCGACCATGCCGGTCCAGAACGCACCGGCCCCGATCTCACCGGGCATCAGGTCCGAACCGTCGAAACGGAAGGTGGTGGCATCGAGAAGGATCTGGTTCATCGCCCGCAGGCTGTCGGAGGAGAAGGTGTCGAGGTTGACCTCGAGGTAGGGCGTCAGGAAGCCCGATTGCGCCATCCACAGCTCATGGGCGATCGGCGTCTTGAGGAACTCGATCACCCCGCGCGCCGCCGGCGAGTCCGCCGTGATCGCGAACAGCGTGCCGGCTCCCATCACCGGGCTGCCCAGATCCTGTTCCTCGAAGGCCGGGAAGTAGAAGAACTCGTAATCGATCCCGTACTCCGAGCCCTCTGGAAAGAAGGTCGGGATGAACGACGCCTGCTTGTGCATGTAGCATCCCGGCGGGAAGCTGAAGAGCCCTGCCGGCGAGTCGCGGAAGTCGGTCGTCGCGACGGCCTGCGCGCCGCCCTGCACCCAGTCGTCGTTGCGCGCGAAGGTGCCGAAGATCTCGATCGCCTCGATGATTCGCTCGTCGTTGAACGGCACCGAGTTGTCGACCCAGCCGTCATACACCTCCGGCTCCTGGGTGCGCAGCAGGATGTCCTCGACCCAGTCGGTGGCCGGCCAGCCGGTCGCTTCGCCGGACCCCAGCCCGATGCACCAGGGCGTGCCGCCGTCCTCGACGATCTGCTCGGACAGGGCGAGCAACTCCTCCATCGTCTCGGGGATGTCGTAGCCCATCTCGTCGAACTGTTCGGGGCTGTACCAGACCAGCGATTTCACATCGATCTTGTAGAAGAAGCCGTAGAGCGCATCTTCGCCATCGGGTCCGGCATAGGTGCCGAGATCCACCCAGCTTTCGCCGGCGGAATAGTTCTCCTGCACCCAGTCGGCGGTCGCGGGATCGAGCGCAGACAGGAAGCCGCGCGCGGCCATGTCCGCGGCCAACCCGGGCTGCGGGAACACCGCGATGTTGGGCGGCGAGCCGGCCTGGGCGGCGATCACGATGTCCTGCTCGAAGCTGTCCGAGCCGGTGTAGCTGACGTCCGCACCCGTCGCCTCGGCGAAATAGGCCAGCACGGCGTTGACCATCTGTGCATCCAGCCCGGTCCAGGGGCCGGTGATCGTCAGCGTCTCGCCGGAGAAGTCATGCGCCTCGGCGAAGGCCTCGAAGCTGTCCCAATTGAAGGCGTCGTCCTCGCCGGGCGTGAAGAGCAGATCCTGCGCCGCGGCGCTGCCAGCAAAAAGCGCGAGCGCGGCGGCGCTCGCGGTCAGATGAAGTTTCATCGTCTCCCTCCCATTGTGCGCGGTTGCTGCGCGCCC
>PUNI01000615.1 GCA_003551745.1 Paracoccaceae bacterium
AAAGACTGCGGTTTGCCGCGTGATGATCGCGTTGTGGCGGCGGCGCGTGTCATGAGCGCCATCTGCGGCGACGGTGCCGATCTGATTGCCCGCAGGGATCCGGCCGAGCAGGTCGGTCCGCACGCGGCTGTTGCCGTCGCACCCGGGGTGCATCCCACGACGCGGGTGTCCAGAGTGATCGGGTCCATGGCCAGATGGACTTTGCGCCATTGCCGCCGGCCCTACGGGCCTGCCATAAGTGAGTGCGCTCGCGGGGACAGGTCTGCAACAACGCCCTATGAATGCACCGCCGGGGAGGTCAATATCATCGGGCGCGTCCGCTGGTTCGGGCGCGAGCTGTAGCGACGGAGGGGCCCCGATGACCACGGCCATCATGAGCATCACGGCGATCGGCGGGTCCGATGGCAGGCGCCCGCTGCTCATGGGCGCGATTGCCCAGCAGGGTGTGGGCTATTTCTATGGTCACCTCGATCGCTGGGCCGCCCTCTACGACAACCGGTCGCTCGGCAAGCCGGTGCGGCTGCGCGACCCGAAGGCCGATGCCGTCGATGAGAGCGGGGAGGTCGTCCGCGAGGGGCGTGTGGACGTGATCGCGCGGTTGCAGGAGACGCGGCTGGCGCTCTTTTACGGCGCTCATTTCGGTCGGGCCATCGCGTCCAGGGATGACGTGCCCACCGCGAAGAGTATGCCGTCGAGCCCGAGGGGTTCGCGCGCTTTGCCGAGGCCTGCCGGCTGACCTACCAGAACGAGCGCGCACTCGGCCGCCTTGTCGCCGAGATCGCGCAGCAGCGCCGGGCGGTCGATCCCGCCAGTATGGTCGTGAACGTCGAGCTGTCGGGCGATCGGCGCGCGTGGCCGGCAAGAGCGAAGCCAGTCAGGATACGGCGACGGAAGGCCTCTCCGGCCTCGTCGAGCGGGTCACCTACCACACCCGCAGCGCCAATGCCGCGCTGCGGCATTCGCATTTGCGGCCATTCGTGCATCAGGCAGCACGTCATGGCGCAGGATGACGGCTGTGCGGACGAAGCGGACTTTCGGTGCGGTTGGCACGAACGGTAGCCTCCAGATCGTATATGACTGTCGCCAGCCTGCCGGGTAGGACGGGTGAGTAGTTGATTCTCAACCCCATGAGGGTTATATGTCCTCCTGACAGCGATGCTGTTGGCGACCCGTCATGCCGTGTGCAGGGCGAGCGTCGCGGCGACCCGGACCTCAAATGGTCCGGTTGCGAGCCGCTCCTAAAAACCGCCCTCGTGGCGGTTTTTTTCGTTCAGAGCACACGGATGTTGAAGTTCTCGCGGAGCCCTTGAGCGTTGTCCTGGCCATTGTGTATCCAAGTCCGCGCATAAGCGACAATATCCGCGAGTTGCAGGAGGCGCGAGGCGGCCGAGTCGATTTGGCTGACATGACTCACCGCCTTGAATCGACCGTCGTTTCGAGATGCATCGCCGATCAGCCGATGGAACTCAGGATCGGTGTTGTGGTGGTTGCGATCAAGGATCAGCTCCACGTTTCCAATAAGTTGGCCGCCGAGCCGGTGATGATCGCGGAACTGCCCGATCGCGACCTTTACGGTTTCGACCAGGTTGGCGGCGTAGATCGCCGGTGCTGGCCCGACCTCCACCGTTCCGAGACGGTTCATCAGGAGGATCCCTTGGGTTCCGTCCGTTTGGGCGTAGCGGCCGAGGAGGCTTTGCAGATAACGCTTGTCCAGGTCCGCGGCATGCAGCTCGTTTGCATTCGGCTCCAAGAGATCACTCATGGACTTGTCCGCGCGGCCGCAATCGCGCGCCCAGGCCATGACGCAGCCGAGCGCGAACCCGTTCGCGCCAGCGGTTCCGCATTCGTCCACGAAACAGAGGATGCGCTTATCCAGCCCGGCCACGTCTGCCGCTCCTCTTCGCCCGTGCGTTGGCGCGGGCGTTCGGTTTCTCGGTCAAATCGCGAGCGGCCTCGCGCTCGCGCCGCTCTTGGTCGAAGTCCGGAACCAGGTCGCGGAGCTTCTGGACCAGCCCGTCGAGACGGTAGGTGTTCGAGCCATAATCGCCGGCCGCAGTAATCCGCTGCACGCGAGTGACGAAGCCGGCTTCTTCAAGCGCCTTGATGTTGATCCGAAGGGTCTGTTCAGTGATCCCCATGCGTTGCGCCAGATCGCGCTTCGAGGGAAAGGGCGGATTCGCCGGGTCGATCCAATAGCCGAGAAGCTGAACGAGGATGTTGAACTGCGTCGGCGTGATTCCGAGGCACTTTTGAGCGCGCAGAAGAATGTTTGGAACGCCCGTATACCCGTGCGACACGACTTTCGAACCAAAGATGCGCTCGGTCGAGGATTTTTGCGGCTGTTTTGCCCGCGTCGTCTCGGATTTCGTTGGTTCTGCCATGGTGGCCTCCTTTCCGTCCAAATTACGGAGGCGGAGGCTCGTCAACAATGGCTCGACCGCCTGTTCGGGTGGTGGATTTTGCGCCCCACCCACATAACGGTGTTCCGATGCTACCCGGCATTTCGCTTATCGGATCATGATGCTTAGGTGCTATGAAACACGCCCTGGGTGGAGCGGAAAACCCTACCTACCCGTAGGGTGCAATTTCAGTCAACGCCAAATCGGCGCTCAGCATCGTCACAAAGACGATAGAGCGTACCTGCGTGGCTTCAAATATGTAGGATGGGTGGCAAGCGGATGAGGCTGGCAAATGGCCGAGCCGCGGTTTTGGGCTCGAAACGGTCATGCGGCGACGCAGCGGGTAGCCCGCATGTTGCGCCAAGCGAAAGTCAGCTTCCGTCAATATCGCCCTGCGGGCTCGCTACCGCAGCGAATTCACACTTCCCGCCCATCGGGTATAATTCGGCTATCCTGTGCCCGGGCAGGGCGCACGTCAAGAATGGGCTGACAACGGCCATTCGCTGCGTCCAGAGCGAATGCCCGCTCCGGTGAAGGATTTCCGATGCGGGCCGAGGTGTGACGGTGCCGCCACGTGCTCGGGCGGCCCGCGTTGGAAATCCTCCCAAGGTGGAAGCCGCGGTGGTCGGGTACTGCCTATGGGGAAAGCGTGCCGGGGTGTGTTGCGAGACTGGTCGCGCGCCGTAGTCCGTGGCTTGCTGGAAGGATGCCTGGGGCTGCGAGATCGTCAGCGGCACTGATGTCCTGGTGCGGGCGGCAGGTATGAGCGGTTGCGGGTGGAGCGTTCGCGCTATCAGTCAAGACGGGTGCATCCCGGAACTCGGATCGGAACCGGGGTGGTGTTTGTAGCGGTAACGGGCGGTTCGTCATGCGACCTGCTCCCGTGGTGGTGCGCGCGACATCGGCTTCTGGCCACGGCGGAAGATCTCGACGATCCGCATCGGACCGCCGCAGCAGGGGCATGGCTCGCGCAAGGTGAGCGGGGCAGGCTCTGCCGTTTCCTGCGCTTTTGGATCGGGTGGCTGCTGCCCGAGCAGTTCGCGGATTCGCGCGATGGTGGCCTTGCGGGTCGCGCCGGCCAGCAGGCCGTAATGGCGGATGCGATGGAAGCCGTCAGGAAGGACGTGCGTCAGGAACCGACGGATGAATTCGTCCGTGGCGAGGCGCATGACCTTTTGCCGGTCGCCATGCCTGATGCGGTAGTCCTTCCAGCGGAAGGCCACGGTCTCGGCATCGGCGCTGATCAGGCGGGTGTTGGAGATGGCCACGCGGTGGGTGTAGCGGCTCAGGTAGGCCAGCACGTCCTCGGGGCCGCCGAGGGGCGGTTTGGCGTAGACGACCCATTTGGACTTGCGGAACGGGACGAGCCACTGCGCGAATGCATCCGCCTGCGCCAGCCCTTCGAGGCCGCCGTGGAAGGTCAGCTCCCCTGCGCGATGCAGGGCCAGCAGCCCGTCGAGGAACAAGCGCCGGAACAGGCGTGACAGCACCCGCACGTGCAGGAAGAACCCCGGCTTGCAGGCGACCCACCGGGTGCCGTCCGGCGACAGGCCGCCGCCCGGGACGATCATGTGGACATGGGGATGGTGAGTGAGCGCCGACCCCCATGTGTGCAGCACGCTGGTCATGCCGATCCGGGCGCCAAGGCGCTTGGGATCGGCCGCGATGGTCGTCACCGTTTCCGCGGACGCCCTGAACAGCAGGCCATACACCGCCTTCTTGTTCCAGAACGCGATCTGGGCGATCTCGGCCGGAAGGGTGAAGACGACGTGGAAATATTCCACGGGCAGGAGGTCCTCGGGGCGCGCCGCCATCCAGTCGCGTGCCGCTGGCCCCTGGCACTTCGGACAGTGCCGGTTCTTGCAGGAGTTGTAGGCGACGTGATGGTGACCGCATTTGGCGCAGCCCGCCACATGCCCGCCGAGCGTCTCGGTCCGGCAGGCTTCGATCGCCGACATGACCTTGAGCTGCGAGAGGCTGACATGCCCGGCATTGGCCCGCCGCCAGGCGGAACCGTGTGCGCGGAAGATGTCAGCAATCTCCAGCTTGGGCCGGGACACCCCGGGGCCCGGTCACTCCAGACTTCGCTTCACCGCATGGTCCTGCAGCTTGGACAGCATCTCGTAGGGGCTGACCGTGTCGCGGATCGTCTTGGTGGCGACATGGGTGTATTGTGCTGTCGTCGTGAGTTTGGCGTGACCGAGCAGCACCTGGATCACCCGCACGTCCGTGTTCGCCTCCAGCAAGTGGGTCGCAAAGCTGTGCCGCAGCGTGTGCAGCGTCGCAGGCTTGCTGATGCCGGCCATATGCTTGGCCGACGTGAAGGCACGGTTCAGTTGCCGCGGAGAAATCGGATTGATCTTCGGCTTCCCCGGAAACAGCCAGCCTTCCGGGCGTGCCTCGCGCCACCAGTCGCGCAGCAGGTTCAGCAAGCCGGGTGACAGCATGACCTTGCGATCCTTGCGACCCTTGCCCTGCTCGACATGGATGAGCATCCGGTCGCTGTCGATGTCGCCGACCTTGAGGTTGCAGACCTCGGAAGCACGCAGCCCTGCGCCGTAGGAAATGCTGAGTGCCGCGCGATACTTGAGCCCCGGTCCCGGTGCCGCCATGAGGATGTCGGACACCTCCTCGACGCTGAACACCACGGGCAGCTTCCGTGGCTGCGTGCGGAACTGCATGTACCGCTTCATGTCCTCGCGCCCGCAGGTCATCCCGAAGAAAAACCGCAGCGCGACGATGCGCACGTTGAACGTCGATGGCGTGATCCCGCTATCCGTCATGTGCAACTGATATGCGCGCAGATCCTCCGGCGTGGCCGTGTCAGGCGATCGCCCGAGAAACGCCGCGAAATCCTTGATTGCCCTGATATGGGCCTTCTGGGCTTTCTCGCCCATCCCGCGGATGCGCATGTCTTCGATCATCCGCGCCCGCAGTGGCGAAATCTTCTCTCCCGTCATGAAAACCTCCTGTCTGTCGATTGAGAGGGCTCAATCGTCAGGCAGGTGCCCACATTCCCAAATGCACATCGGACGGGTCAGTGGCATGACCTCTGCCCAGGGCGCCATTGCCGCGCGAGCGGCTTCGTCCATGGGCCGATTGCTGCCATCCGCTGCGCGCCGGGGGATTGACCAGTCACGGAGGGGAACTATGCAGAAAACCATCTTGTAGCGCGGAAGGCCCACATCGCGCAGGCTTGGCCGGATCAAGATATGGGATTGCGCCGATAAGGCTTCCGGATGAGCTTTGCGTTCCTGAACAGGCCGCAGCCGCCGTTCTCATAGTGCAATTGGGCCGCAGACTTGCGCCCGGAGGCGATCGCTTCCATGTCCGCTTTTCGCGAGGCCGCCTTTTCGGCGGCGCGCTGGTCTGGGTCGAAGTAGCCGATATGCATCACATTCACCCGCTCAAGTTCTGCACCTGCTTCATATAGGCAGGAGTGCGACGACGGCGCTGCCCGCCTTGCCCCAAGGATACCATGGTCTGGAGCTGCCGCCGCGCCGTTCGATTGTGTAGGTCATCGACTCTCGGTATGCAAACGTAGCCTCAGGGTCGGTCAACTGCAGGTGCCGCAGCAGGGTCACGGCCTGCACGGCCGGATCGCGCTTCAGGATCGGCACGAGGATCGGCTCCCAGACTGCCTCCAATGGATCGGGCACGGTGCGTCCCCGGACAGGCTTGCGCTCGGAGGGGAGCCGAAGATCGGCATTGAGGCGGCGGGCGGTGCGTTCGCTGAAGCCCGCCCGGGCGGCGGCGGCACGCTGGCTGTGATGAAGAC
>PUNI01000168.1 GCA_003551745.1 Paracoccaceae bacterium
CGGGGCAGCGGCGAGACGCTGCCCCAGGAAGCGCTGGAGAGCGAGGCAGCCTGGCGTGCCGCGCTCGCCCGGGTCGACATCGCCCGGGACATCGATCTGGTCCATCCTTGGCACCCGGCAGTGGTGCTGGAGCTCGGCGACGGGCGCGCCCGGCTCGGCATCGAGGGCGTTCCGGCCGAGGAGAACGGGCCGCACGAGGTCGCCGCTTCGGACCTCGACTGGGCGCGCAACGGCCTGTCGAACCTGGCGGTCGGCGATGTGGTGCACGTGCGCGAGGTCACCGCCGAGGACGGCAGCTTCCAGCGCTGGTCGCTGCGGCAGGTGCCCGAGGTGCAGGGCGGCTTCATGGCCATGGACGTGCAGACCGGCCGGGTCATCGCGATGCAAGGCGGGTTCTCCTATCAGGATTCGGTCTTCAACAGGGCCACCCAGGCGCAGCGCCAGCCGGGCTCGGCCTTCAAGCCCTTCGTCTTCGCGGCGGCCCTCGATTCGGGCTTCACCCCCGCCACCATCGTCGTCGACGCTCCCATTGAGGTGGATACCGGCCAGGGCCAGATCTGGCGGCCCACGAACTATTCGAACCGCTTCTATGGCCCGACCCCGGTGCGCACCGGCATCGAGATGTCGCGCAACCTGATGACGGTGCGGATGGCGCAGGAGGTCGGGATGCATGTGGTCGCCGGCTATGCCGAGCGCTTTGGTGTCTACGACCGGATGCAGACCTATCTGGCAAACGCGCTCGGCAGCCAGGAGACCACGCTGTTCCGCATGGTCGCCGCCTATGCCATGTTCGCCAACGGCGGCGAGCGGGTCGAGCCCACGCTGGTGGACCGGGTGCAGGACCGCTGGGGCCGCACCATCTACAGCCACGACAAGCGCAGTTGCCTCGACTGTGAAGAGGAGGCCCTGCCGGCGGCGCAGGGTCCGCGCATCACCTCGTCGCGCCAGCGCATCATGAACGCGATTACCGCCTATCAGCTCACCTCGATGCTGGAAGGCGTGGTAGAGCGCGGCACCGCCAGCCGCATCAACCTGCCGGTACCGATCGCCGGAAAGACCGGCACCACCAACGAAACCCGCGACGTCTGGTTCGTGGGCTTTTCCTCGAACATCGTGGCAGGCTGCTACATGGGCTTCGACCGGCCACGGCCGCTGGGGCGCAACGCGACCGGATCGAGCATGTGCGCGCCGGTCTTCGAGGAGTTCATGCGCGAGGCGGTGGCGAAATACGGCGGCAGCCGCTTCGTGGTGCCGCCCGGCGGGCGCTTCTACAAGATCGACCGCTTCTCGGGCCAGCGCCTGCCCGACGAGGCCACGGGCAGCAATGTGGTGGCCGAGTATTTCCGCGCCGGCGAAGAACCGCTGTTCGGCTACACCGTGGACGGCGGCTTCGCGATGGGCGCCAACCTGCCGCTCTTCACGCGCGAGGACGACGGCCGGGCCGAAGCCGCCGGCGGCACTGGCGGAACCGGCGGCACCGGGGGCTCGGGCGGCCGGGCCGATTTCGGCACGCTCAGCTCCGGCGGGCTCTACTGACCTGACGCGGCGCCGCGCTTGGCGGGGGTTGCAGCCCCCGCTCGGGGCGCCTTATCTGCGGACTGTCGCCGCTCTGACAGGGTTTCTTCGATGCGCGCCGAGACGCAGAACACCGTGGAGTCCATCCGCAACTCGCTGCGCCTGCTGGCACAGCGGATGGATCGCCCCACCGCCCCGCACCGGCTCGAAGAGCTGGACGCCATGATCGAGGACCCAAGCCTGTGGTCGGACCAGGCCCGGGCGCAGAAGCTCATGCGCGACCGGCAGAGGCTGGTCGACCAGCTCGCCACCCATGACGGCATCGAACAGGAGCTTGCCGACAGCGTCGAGCTGATAGAGCTGGGCGAGGCCGAGGGCGACGCCGAGATCGTGGCCGAGGCCGAGGCGAGCCTGAAAACGCTGGCCGAGCGCGCCGCCGCCAAGGAGGTGGAGGCGCTGCTCGACGGCGAGGCCGACGGCAACGACACCTTCCTCGAGATCAACGCCGGCGCGGGCGGCACCGAAAGCTGCGACTGGGCGGCCATGCTGGCGCGCATGTATGTCCGCTGGGCCGAGAAGAAGGGCTACGATGTGGAGCTTCTCAGCGAAAGCCCGGGCGAGGAGGCCGGCATCCGCTCGGCCGCCTACCGCATCTCCGGGCCGAATGCCTATGGCTGGCTGAAGTCGGAATCGGGCGTGCACCGGCTGGTGCGGATCTCGCCCTATGACAGCGCGGCGCGGCGGCACACCTCCTTCTCGTCGGTCTGGGTCTATCCGGTGGTGGACGACAACATCGAGATCGAGGTGAACCCCTCGGAGATCCGCATCGACACCTACCGCTCCTCGGGTGCAGGCGGCCAGCATGTGAACACCACCGACTCGGCGGTGCGGATCACCCATATCCCCACGAACATCGTGGTCACCTCCTCGGAGAAGTCGCAGCACCAGAACCGCGCCATCGCCATGGCCGCGCTGAAGTCGCGGCTTTACGAGCTGGAACTGCGCAAGCGCACCGAGGCGATCGAGGCCCAGCACGAGGCCAAGGGCGACGCCGGCTGGGGCAACCAGATCCGGTCCTATGTGCTGCAGCCGTATCAGATGGTGAAGGACCTGCGCACCGGCACCGAGACCTCCGATACCCAGGGGGTGCTCGACGGCGATCTCGACCGGTTCATGGCCGCCACGCTGGCGCTCGACGTGGCCGGCAAGAGCCGCGCCGAAGCCCGCGCCGAGGGCTGACGAGCCGCGCGCCGCCGGGGCTCATCAGCGCGGCGCGGCGAGGGGGTGGTGCTCCCGCCGACCCACCCCGGACCGCCCGCTCGGCGCTTTCGCGTTCCGGTCGACGCAAGGATCAGCGGGCGAGGCTGATGACGCGGCCGAAACCGGGGGTGCGCGGGGGCGCGTCGGGCACCGCCCAGATCACCGGTATCCGGCCCGGCGGCGGGCCCGCGGGGCCGTCGAGATCGGTCAGCACCACGATGGCGGCGGGCTGCAGCGCCGCAGCGGCAGCGATGGCTGGAGCGAAATCGGTGCCGCCGCCGCGCTTGAAGGGCAGGCTGCGGATCTCCTCCTCCCAGGCCGCGCCGCGCATCTGGCGCACCCCCTGCACCTCGGTGTCGAAGGCGATCACATGCACCTCGGCCCCGGTGCGCCGGCCGATGCCGGCCAGCTGACCCGCAAACAGCGCGAGCCGCGCGTCGTCGATCGAGGTGGAGCAGTCCACCGCAACCGCCAGCCGCGCCACTGGCTGCACCGGCGCCAGCCCCGGCTCGAACCCGGGCACCGGACGGCCGCGGGCACGGGCATCGGACTCGCCGGCGATCCAGCGCCGGGTCGGGCGCTGGAAACTGGGGGCCGGGCGGCGCAGCACGGCCCGGGTGATCAGCCCGCGCAGCACCACCTCCCAGGGCAGATCGCTGCGCGGGATGTCGGCGAGGACCATATCGAGCGCGCCGATCCCGCGCCCGGCGGCCCGCCCCGCGGCCAGCGCACGGGCGATCCGGCCCTGCCATTCGGCGGCGGTCTCGCCCTCCGCCTCGGGCGCCGGCGCCGGCGCCTCCCTGCCCTGCCCGCCCGGGCGCAGATCGGTGCGGAAACCCTGTTCGTGGGCATGGGCCTGCGCCTTCTGGGCGGCGCTGCGGCCCTTCGCGCCCTCCTTCCCCCCGCCCTGCCCGCCCCGGCCGGTCGCCAGCGCCAGCGTCAGCGATTCCGCGTCCCACCGCGCCAGCGGGGCCGGTTCGCGCTCTCCCAGTGCCTCGGCAAGAAGCGGGGCCAGCAGGACCGCCGGCCGTGGGAGGGCGTGGCCGGCCCGGGTCAGGGTCTCGTTGAGGATCGCATCGGAGGCGATGTTGAACAGCCGGGGCTCGAACCCCTGCCCCAGCCGCAGCGCCATTGCCTTCGAGCGTGCGGCATGGCGGAAGGCGACATGGAGGATCTGATGGGCGGCAAGCCCCGCCTGTTCGTGAAGCCCCAGGTCCTCGAAGTCGGGACCGTAGAAGATGGTGGCCCCGTCGGTCCAGGCGGCGGGCACGCCCTCGGCATCGCGATGCGCGCACCAGAGCGCCAGCGCCCCCAGCGCGGGATCATCCTCGGAGAGCCGCCGCAGCGCCGCCGAGGCCCGCGCCGAGTGCCGCCCGCGGCTCACGCCAGTCCCAGTTTCTCGCGCTCCTCGGCATAGGCGCGATAGGCCGGGGCGGCGAGGAAGGCCTCGCCCAGCCCGCGGTCCAGCCCCTTGCGCAGCAGAAGCTCGAAGCCGTGGGTCGTCAGCTCCGCCAGCGGCAGCCGCCCGAAGCCCGCCTCGCTGCGCCGAGCGGGCAGCTCGCGCAGCCCGGCCATGGCCTCGGAGACATCGGCCACATTGCCCGGCGCCAGCGCGCCCACCAGCCCGTAGACGAGGGCGTGCAGCCCGTGCATCGAGGCCGGATACATCTCCCAGCGCGCCTTCTGAGCCACCGCCAGCATCTCGTCGACGCGCACGGTGGCGGCGATGTCATCGACGATCACGGCGAATTCCGAGGCGATCGCCTCGCCCAGGGTGCCGGCCACCATCATGTTGCGCAGCCGCCGGTCTGGCACCGACTGCAGCACCTGGCTGGCCCGTTCCCAGCTGCGCGGGGTGGCTGCGATCATCTCGCCGCGGTCGAGCGCCTGAGCGGTGGTTTCCAGAAGATCGGGTCGAATGCGCACGAAGGCCACCACCGCCGGATGCAGCCCCCGCGGCACCGCGAAGTTCTCCAGCCAGTCGGTGGCGCTGGCCTCGACATGCAGATGCACCAGACGGTCGGACAGCGCCGAACCCATCTCGTAGGCGATGGCGCCGTCCTCCACGGTATTGCCCGCGGCCACCAGGAACACGCTGTCGGGCAGCCGGTGTGGCCCCACCCGGCGCTCCTGCAGGAGCCCGTAGACCGAGGGCTGCAGATGCGGGGCGGCGGCGGTGAGTTCGTCGAGAAACAGCACGGCGGGCTGGGCGGGGTCGTCGGGCAGATCCTCGGGGCGGTACCAGAGCGTCTTGCGGGCGTCGTGGTCGTAGTAGGGCAGCCCGCGCAGATCCTGCGGCTCGATGGTGGTCAGCCGCAGATCGAACAGCCTGGCGCCGATCTCGCCGGCCAGCTGCTGCACCACCTGGGTCTTGCCGACGCCGGGACCGCCGTGAAGCATCCAGGAGGCGGTCATGCGCCCGTCCCGCTGCGCCTCCCAGCCCGCCCGCAAGGCGGCATGGGCCTCGCCCGCCGCCACCCGCATCGCGTTCACGCCCATCGCACGCCTCCCGCACACCGTCTGGAGCCGACTTGGCGCGCATGGGCGGGGTTGTCGAGCCCCGAGCCTGCGGGCTGTCGTCGCAATCGTGATGCGCGGGCCGGCGCCGCCGGAAAGCGCCAGACTTCCCTTGCCGCCCCGCTGCGGCTAGAGTGCAGACCAGTCGGCGGCGCTCCAGCATTCAACGCTGAGTTGTGCAGGAGCGCTGGCGGACCGGGACAAGCGCGGCGAACGAACCGCGCCACCACGGGGGCGAGCATGGCAGGAAGCGCACGCACGCAGTTCGAGGCGCGTGGGGCGGGTGCGGGAGGTCGTGCGGCGGCCGGTCCGGCCCTGGCACTCATTCTGGCAGTTGCGGGATGCGACATGGTTGGTGGCGAGAACGGCGGGCTTCTCGGCACCGCGCGAACGAGCGAGGCCGCCACGGAACGGGAGGTGGAGGCGCCGGAAGTCTTCCAACTCGCCGACCAGGGGTTGTGGGATGGCCGGCCTTCCCTGGGTGGGGTCTGGGTGGCCCACGCCGATGTCGACGATCCCGAACGGGTGGTGGTGCGCAACCTCGACAGCGGACAGCAGGTGACGGCGGCGCTGTTCAGGCGCGAGCGCGAGAACCCGGGACCCAGGGTGCAGGTTTCGGCCGATGCCGCCGCCGCGCTGGGCATGCTGGCCGGCCAGCCCACCGCACTGGAGATCGTGGCCCTGCGGACGCAGGCCATCGAGGCGCCCGGCGAGACCGATGCGCCGGCGGAGGATCTTGCCGACAGCCTCGACGGGGCCGTCGCCGATGCCGCAGCCACCCCCGAAGAGCCGCGCCGGCGCGGCCTGTTCGGGCTCTTCACCCGGCGCGCTGCGCCCGCGCCCGCCGAGCCGGCGCCCTCGGCGCCCGCCGAG
>PUNI01000202.1 GCA_003551745.1 Paracoccaceae bacterium
AGACCGGCCACCTCGATGCGCAGGTAATGGCCCTCCTCGAACGGCGCCGCGCGCGGGCCGTCGTCCTCCTCGATGATGACGTGATAGGCCGGCGAGGTGGCGTAGCTCAGCACCAGATCGGCCTCGCCGGCGCGGAAGATCGGGTGATAGGCGTCGGCCCACCGCGGCACCACCTGTGTTTGCGGCCGGTCCGCGAGCGCCTGCCAGATCTCCCCGGCGGCCTCGCCAAAGGCGGCCTCCACCCACATCAGCAACCCGAGGCCGGTGGTCGAGACCTGCGGATCCTGGATCACCACGCGCAGATCCGAGGCGATCAGCTCCTCCATGCTGGTGGGCGGCGCCTCCAGCCGGGCGCTGTCATAGATGAAGGCATAGTAGCCCCAGTTGTAGGGCAGGAAGAGCGCGTCGTCCCACGCCACCGGCATGTCCAGCGCCGGCGGGGTGACCCCGGACGGGACGAAGAGGCCGCTCGCCCGGGCGGCGGCAAGGTTGTTGGTGTCGATCCCCAGCGCGAGGTCGGGCCGGTCCCCGGGCGCGGCCGCGATCAGCCCGGGCAGGAGATCGCCGCTGGGCCCGGTGCCGATGATCTCGACCCGGCAGTCACAGATCGCCTCGAAGGCGGCGGCGATGCCCGGGCCGGCGTTGCTGGCAAAGCTGTCATAGGCGTGGATCGTCAGCACGGGCGTCTCGGCGGCCGCGCCCGCGGTGGTGGCGATCATCAGTCCCGCAGCAAGGGTGGGAAAGCGCATGTCATCCTCCTTTTGCGACGGGCGGAGGCGACATGGGTGCGTGACCGGAGCCGGAACACCACGACCTTCCCTCCGCCGGTCCTAACCGGTTCAGGTTCGACGGGTTGGCGGCGCGGCCGCCTCTCAGCCCCCGTGCGGGGCACCCCGAGGTAACGTGGAGGGTAATCCGCGGTCTCGGCCCGGGCAAGGGGTGCCCTGCCCCGGGGTGCCGACTGCCGCCTTGAGCGCCCCGCCCGGGCCGGCTACATGCGGGGCTGGCGCGGGACGCGCGGGGCGGTCGGGATGAGCTTCAACAGTTTCGGGCAGATGTTCCGGGTCACCACCTGGGGCGAGAGTCACGGGCCGGCGATCGGCGCGGTGGTGGACGGCTGCCCGCCGGGTGTGACGCTGAGCGAGGCCGACATCCAGCCCTGGCTGGACCGCCGCCGGCCGGGGCAGAGCCGCTTCACCACCCAGCGGCGCGAGGCCGATGCGGTGGAGATCCTCTCGGGAACCTACGAGGGACGCACCACCGGCACGCCGATCCAGCTGATGATCCGCAACACCGACCAGCGCTCGAAGGATTATTCCGAGATCGCCGAGAGCTTTCGCCCCGGCCATGCCGACATCACCTACTGGCAGAAATACGGGCTGCGTGATCCGCGTGGCGGTGGGCGCTCCTCGGCCCGCGAGACGGCGGCGCGGGTGGCGGCCGGCGGCGTGGCGCGGAAGGTGCTGGCCGCGCTGCTGCCGCAACTGGAGATCACCGGATGCATGGTGGCGATGGGCCCCCATGGCATCGACCGAGCGCGGTTCGATGCGGCCGAGATCGCCCGCAACCCCTTCTTTTGCCCGGATGCGCAGGCGGCGGCGCAGTGGGCCGAGGAGCTTGACGCGCTGCGCAAGGCCGGCGATTCGGTGGGCGCGGTGATCGAGGTGACGGCGCGAGGCGTGCCGCCCGGGCTCGGCGCGCCGATCTACGGCAAGCTCGATGCCGATCTCGCCGCCGCGATGATGTCGATCAACGCGGTCAAGGGGGTGGAGATCGGCGCCGGCATGGCCGCGGCCGCCCTCAGCGGCACCGAGAATGCCGACGAGATCCGCATGGGGCCGGGCGGCCCGGAGTATCTGTCGAACCAGGCCGGCGGCATCCTCGGCGGGATCTCGACCGGGCAGGAGGTGGTGGTGCGCTTCGCGGTCAAGCCCACCTCGTCGATCCTGACCCCGCGCCGGACCGTCACGCGGACGGGAGACGAGACCGACATCGTCACCAAGGGGCGCCACGACCCCTGCGTCGGCATCCGGGCGGTGCCGGTCGGCGAGGCGATGATGGCCTGCGTGCTGCTCGACCACCTGCTGCGCCACCGCGCCCAGGTGGGCGAGGGTCCGCGCGGGCGGATCGGCTGAGGGGGCCGGTCAGCGTGGTGCCCGCGGACGGGCGAGTTGCACCGCGAGAATGCCGCCCATCACCACGGCGACGCCGATCACGTCCCACGGCCCCAGCCGCTCGCCGAGGATCAGCGCGGCGATGGCGACGCCGAAGAAGGGGTTGAGGAAGTGGAAGGCCGCCGCCTTCACCGCCCCGACGCGGCGCACCAGCACGAACCACACCCAGGTCGCCAGCAGCCCAGGCACGAAGACGGTGTAGAGCCAGGCCGCCACCAGTTGCCAGCTCCACCGGACTTCAGGGGTCTCGAGGGCCAGCGCCACCGGCGCCAGCGCAAGCGCGCCCACCAGCATCTGCAGGCCCACCACCATCAGCACATTGCCGCCCGCCGAAGCGCCCCGCAGCGCGAGCGTCGCGAAGGCGAGCGCGCCCACCCCGATGATGCACAGGACCACCCCGAGAGCGTCCACCGCCCCGGCCCCGATGCGCCCGCCGAGGATCAGTGCCACGCCGGCGAGGCCCGCGAAGAGCCCGACAACCCCCACCGGCGGCAGCCGCGCGCCCAGAAAGGCCCAGCCGGCCGCGGCCACCACCAGCGGCAGCGTCGAGGCGATGATGGCGGCGAGCGAGGCCTCAACCGTCTGCATCGCGACGAAATAGAGCCCGAGATAGAGGGCGTTCTGACAGATGCCGAAGAGGATCGTCGCCCGCCACTGCGCCGGGGTCAGTCGCCAGCGCTGGCCAAGCGCCGCCGCCAGCCCGACGCCGATCAGCCCCGAGACCAGGAAGCGCAGCGCCAGCGCCATCAGCGGCGGCGCATCGGCCACGATGATCCGCGCCGAGGAAAAGGCCGAGGACCACATCAGCGCAAAGCCCACGCCGAGGGCCAGCGCCACCACATCCATCCGCGGCTCTATTGTTTCGTCATACGACACACTGGTCCGCCGGGCAGAAAAAAAGGGGCCGCCTCAACGGCAGCCCCCGCGGCCGTGCAGCCGGAGGCCCGGCCGCAGCCCAGCCTCAGCCGTTCACGCTGTCCTTCAGCGCCTTGGCGATGGTCACCTTCACCGCCTTGTCGGCCGGCTTCTTGATCTGCTCGCCGGTGGCGGGGTTGCGCACGGTGCGCTCGGGGCGCGCGCGGCAGAACACCTTGCCAACCCCCGGCACGGTCACCGCACCGCCGCCGGCCACTTCGCGCGTCACGATCGCAGCGAGCGCATCGAGCGCCGCGCCCGCGGTCTTCTTGTCGGCTCCCATCTCGGCGGCCAACTGGCTGACGAGTTCGGTCTTCGTCATCGGCTTGGACATCGGCTGTCTCCTTGTCGCTCGTTTCCGAAATCTTAAGGCGGCACTCTGCCCCCGGTTGTTTCTGCCTGGAGGTCAATTCGCCGCATCTAGACGTATCGCGGCACCCAGCACAATTGCCTTGCAACACGCATCGGTGATTTTTCGTGCCGAAAGTGGCGTTCCGCGGCCTCCGGGTTACAGAAAGGCGGTCTCCTCGAAGCTGCGCAGCTTGCGGCTGTGGATCCTTTCCAGCGGCATCTCGCGCAGACGCTCCATCGCGCGCACCCCGATGCGCAGGTGGCGGGCCACCTGCACGCGGTAGAAATCGCTGGCCATGCCCGGCAGTTTCAGCTCGCCATGCAGGGGCTTGTCGGACACGCAGAGGAGCGTGCCATAGGGCACCCGGAAGCGGAATCCGTTCGCGGCGATCGTCGCGCTCTCCATGTCGAGCGCCACCGCACGCGACTGGCTGAGCCGCTGCACCGGCCCCGACTGGTCGCGCAGTTCCCAGTTGCGGTTGTCGATGGTGGCCACCGTGCCGGTGCGCATGATGCGCTTGAGTTCGAAGCCGTCGAGCGCGCTGACCTCGGCCACCGCCTCCTGCAGGGCGATCTGGATCTCCGCCAGCGCCGGGATCGGCACCCAGACCGGCAGATCCTCGTTCAGGACATTGTCCTCGCGCAGATAGGCGTGGGCGAGCACGAAGTCGCCCAGCCGCTGACTGTTTCTGAGGCCGGCACAATGGCCCACCATCAGCCAGGCATGGGGGCGCAGCACGGCGATGTGGTCGGTCGCCGTCTTGGCGTTGGAGGGCCCGACGCCGATGTTGACCAGCGTGATCCCGGCGCCGCGCTCGCGCTTGAGGTGATAGGTGGGCATCTGCGGCATCCGCGGCAGCGCCGGCAGCGGCGCCTCCGGGTCGGTGATCACCGCGTTGCCGGGGCCGACGAAGGCCGTGTAGCCGCTGTCGGGATCGGCCAGGGCGGCGCGGGCGAAGGCCTCGAATTCATCGACGTAGAACTGGTAGTTGGTGAAGAGCACATGGTTCTGGAAATGCTCGGCATCGGTCGCCGTATAATGCGCCAGCCTCGCCAGGGAATAATCGACGCGTTGAGCGGTGAAGGGGGCCAGCGGAATTGAACCGTCCGGGTTGCGGACCCCTTCGCCATTGACGATGTCGTCGTTGGTTATGGCCAGGTCGGGTACGTCGAACGCATCCCGCAGGCTAAAGCCGAGGTCCGCGTGCGGTGCGCGCGTCAGTGCTTCGTGCCCTGCAACAGCGAAATGCAGCGGGATCGGCGTTGTCGACTGGCCGACACTGATCGGAACGCGATGGTTCTCCAGGACAAGTCCGATCTGCTGCTCCAAATAGTTTCGAAAGAGGTCGGGCCTGGTGACAGTTGTCGAATAGGTTCCCGGTTCCGGAACGTAGCCGAAGCTGAGCCGCGTATCGGGAAGATCATAAACAGATGTCGTTAGACGGATCTCGGGATAGAAGGCCCGAAAGCGTGCAGTGGCGCGTCCGGTATCGAGCACCTCGGTGAACCGCGCGATCAGATAGTCCGTTGCCTGGGTGTACAGCGCCATCAACCGATCGACCGCGGCTCCGGGCTCGGTAAACTCCTGCGCATCGAGTACAGGCGCGGTTTCGACAGGCAGGGAGGAGGGGGATTTCATTGCTCGACTTTCTTTCGGCGACGGAGGCGGGAGCTGTGCGCGCGATCTGAAATGCTCGCGCAGGCAGAGCATGCCCTCGCATCAATGAGGGGTGCAAGTGTTGGGTTCGGCGATTGGCCGGCTGCCGATTGATCTGTGCGATCCCTTCTTCTGACATGGAATGGCGCGCTGCGCCGAACGCGGCCTTTCACACCTTCTGATTGTAGGCGCGAGTACGAAACAGCTAATAGGTGCATATTCGTCTGATTTTTAACCACTTTTCCGCAAACTTGTTGAAAAATTCGAGCAGCCCAGGCATATGCGAGTGGCAAGACATGCCGGCCTCTGTTCGCAGGTATTTGGTGTAGAGAGTTAATGGTAATGGCGTCACGAGTGGCATTTTTCGAACGCGGCCGCGACACAGAGCGTCGCAGCCTCGCCGCTCTTGCGATAGGTGGGACCTGCCTGCTTTTCGCGCCCTCGGTATTGGCGGCGCCTCTTGTTCCTCCGGAGGCGGCGCAATCGCGCGGCGCTCCTGTCGCCCAGACCTTTTTAGCCGATCACGGCGAAAACGTCAGCATGGTCGCGACGCGGGACGGCGTGAGCTGCATTGCGAGCCGCCCCCTCCCGATCCGGGAATCGGAGTACCGTGAGAGTGATGGCACGGAGGTGCCATTCAACAAAGTGACGCGCAGCCCCGCAAGCTCGATCCAGGCGATCGCCCGACCCGGAGAAGAGGTCACCTTCCGCCTTCAGCTGAAATACTCGCCCGACACCGATGAGCCGATCCGGCTTTCGACTGAGGTCGAAGAGTTCGATCTGAGCGATACGCTCGAGCCGAGCCGCGACAGCCTCTGGCTGACCGGCGAAAACGCGGCGGCCCTTGCATTGGCCCTTGCTGCGAGCACCTCGCCACGGCTGCAGGCCATTTCCGCCGAGACCGGTCGACAGGTAACCGACCGGATCGACGCACCCTCGATGGCGGGTCTCCAAGCCTGTCTCGAGACACTCGCCTCTCTTGAAGAGGGCCGGTCTCAGGATGACGCTGACGAAGCTGCAGTCGTTTTCGGTGGCGGTGCGGAACCGATCGATACTGCACA
>PUNI01000310.1 GCA_003551745.1 Paracoccaceae bacterium
CGAGGAGACGCCGCTGGAGCGACGGCTGGGCCAGCTTGTCGGGCCAGCGGCGGCTGCCCGCCTGCGCTATGATGCCGGAGCGCGCAGCAATCTCGCCCCCAGCCTGCCGGCCATCACGGCCGCGCGCACCCGCCGCCTGCGCCATGCCGAGGCCGATGCGCTGATTGCGGCCCATGCTGGCGGTGCGCGTTTCGATCCGCTGACCGACGCCGAGCGTGACCGACTTCGGGCCCGCTACGCCGCCGATCTGGCGACGCTGCGCACACATCCGCGCTGGCGCCTCGACGACGCGGACTGACGTGGCGTGGATTGAGGCGGCGCGCCCGGTCAATACACCCGCGCCTTCGGCGCGATCTTCTGGGGATCGATCCCGCCCTCGTTGTGGCCCATGAGCGGGTTGGTATGCACCGGGCGGTAATCGAGCGTGACGCGCGTGTCATCCACCCAGGCCAGCGTATGCTTGCGCCAGTTGGCGTCGTCGCGGTCGGGGTGATCCTCATGCGCATGTGCGCCACGGCTTTCCTTCCGCGCTTCGGCGCCGACGATCGTCGCCAGCGCGTTCGGCATCAGGTTGTCGAGCTCCAGCGTCTCCATCAGGTCGGAGTTCCAGATCAGCGACCGGTCGGTCACGCGGATGTCGCCCATCTTGCCTGCGATCGCCGTCATCTTCTCGACACCGGCGGCCAGGGTCTTCGACGAGCGGAACACAGCCGCGTCCTCCTGCATCGTCTTCTGCATTTCCAGCCGCAGTTCGGCCGTGGGCACGGCGCCTTCGGCATGGCGCATGCGGTCGAAGCGGTCGAGCGCCTTCTCGACGCTGGCCTTGTTCAGCGTCGGGTTCGGCGCCTTGGGGTCGACGACCTGGCCGGCGCGGATGGCCGCGGCCCGGCCGAACACGACAAGATCGATGAGCGAGTTCGATCCCAGCCGGTTCGCGCCATGCACGCTGGCGCAGGCCGCCTCGCCCACCGCCATCAGCCCGGGCGCGATGCGGTCGGGATGCTCGGCGTCGGCGTTGAGCACCTCGCCCCAGTAGTTCGTGGGGATCCCGCCCATGTTGTAGTGCACCGTGGGCAGCACCGGGATCGGCTCCTTCGTCACGTCGACGCCGGCGAAGATGCGGGCGGACTCCGAGATGCCGGGCAGGCGCAAGTGCAGCGCCTCCTTGGGCAGGTGGCTGAGGTTGAGGTGGATGTGGTCCTTGTTGGAGCCGACGCCGCGGCCCTCGCGGATCTCGATGGTCATGCAGCGGCTGACCACGTCGCGCGATGCGAGATCCTTGTAGGTCGGCGCGTAGCGTTCCATGAACCGCTCGCCCTCGGAGTTGGTGAGATACCCGCCCTCGCCGCGGGCGCCCTCGGTGATGAGGCAGCCGGCGCCGTAGATGCCGGTGGGGTGGAACTGCACGAATTCCATGTCCTGCAGCGGCAGGCCGGCGCGTGCGATCATCCCGCTGCCGTCGCCGGTGCAGGTGTGCGCCGAGGTGGCGGAGAAATAGGCGCGCCCGTAGCCCCCGGTGGCCAGCACCACCATCTTGGCGTTGAACACATGCAGCGAGCCGTCGTCGAGGTTCCAGGCCACGACGCCCTGGCACTGGCCATCCTCGGACATGATCAGGTCGATGGCAAAATACTCGATGTAGAACTCGGCCTTCTCCTTCAGGCTCTGGCCGTAGAGCGTGTGCAGGATGGCGTGGCCGGTGCGGTCGGCTGCCGCGGCGGTCCGCTGCACGGGCGGGCCCTCGCCGAATTCCGTGGTGTGGCCGCCGAAGGGGCGCTGATAGATCCTGCCGTCCTCGGTGCGCGAGAAGGGCACCCCGTAGTGTTCGAGCTCATAGACCGCAGCCGGCGCCTCCCGGGCGAGATACTCCATCGCGTCGACATCGCCCAGCCAGTCCGAGCCCTTCACCGTGTCGTACATGTGCCATTGCCAGTGATCGGGACCCATGTTGCCAAGGGACGCGGCGATGCCGCCCTGGGCCGCCACCGTGTGCGAGCGGGTCGGAAAGACCTTGGTGATGCAGGCCGTCTTCAGCCCCTGCTCGGCCATGCCGAGGGTAGCGCGCAGGCCCGACCCGCCGGCACCGACGACGACGACGTCAAAGCTGTGGGTCTCGTAGGAGTAGGCAGGCATTCAGCGCTCCTTCAGCCGCGGAACAGGATGGTGGCCACCGCCAGCACGCCGGCCGCCGCCAGACCCCAGCAGACCAGCATGTTGCCGATGAGCAGCGCGGTGCGCGCAGCCTTCTCGGGCACATAGTCCTCGATCACCACCTGCAACCCCTGCGCCAGATGCCACATCGCCACCAGGATGAAGGCCACCGCGATGAAGGCGTGCCACCACGAGGAATAGGTCGCCACCAGCGCCTCGTGGCCACCGCCGAGCGCGCGGCCGAAGGGGATGACGAAGAGCGGCGTCAGCGGGATCAGCGCGATCGAGCTGATCCGCTGGCCCCACCAGTGGCCCACGCCCTCATGCGCCGAGCCGAGGCCGTGGACACGGGCGTAATCGGTCTTGAAGCCCATCGCGACCTCCCTCAGACGATAACGATCACGGCCAGCAGGGTCAGCACGACCGAGCCGCCGAGAACCGCGTAGTTGGCCTTCTCGGTGAACTCCAGGTCGAAGCCTCGCCCGGTGTCCCACCACAGGTGCCGGATGCCATTGCAGGTGTGGTACATCAGCGCCCAGAGACAGCCCAGCAGCACAAGGTTGCCCAACCACGAGGTCAGCCAGGCATCGGCGGTCGCCGAGGCCTCGGGCGACACCGCACCGGCCACCAGCCGCCATATCACCAGCAGCGCGCCCAGCGTCATTCCAGCTCCGGTGATGCGATGCAGGATCGACAGCTTCGCCGTCGTGGGCAGACGATAGATCTGCAAATGCGGCGACAGCGGCCGGTTTCCCCTGTTCACGTCAGCCATTGTGTTACCTCGCGTCTCTGGCCAGCGGTTCGACCGCCGGTATTCGTCACATTCGGCATAAAGCTTTTTGGCGCCCTGTCACCCGGCCAAAGCCGCGCACCCGGGCATCGACGGGCATCAGCGCGGCGTGCGGGGCGCTTCGTGATCACGCGGCGCGCGCCCCGGTGCCGCGGCGCGGCGACCCGGGCGGGCTCAGTCCGGCGGGCGATCGGTGCTGGCCCCGTCATCACGCTCCGTTCCCCTCACGACCGCCTGCGCGCAGCGCATCACGCCATTCGCGGCATCCCAAGCATAGGCCGGCGAGCCGTGCAGCTCCCAGCCATCGGCCAGCGCCTCGGTGACCTTGCGGCAGAAGGCCGGCGTGTCCTCGCCGGTCAGCAGCCGATAGGCCGTCATGCGCCGAGGTTGCCGAACGGGTTGACGCCCAGCCACGCATGGATGCCGCCCACCACGCCATAGACAACCAGCACCACCAGCACCAGCACCGCATCGCGCGGGCCGGGCTTGCGCGGCGGTGGCGTCCACTTCTTGTCCTGGGCGTTGATCATCAGCATCTCGACCACCGCCCAGGCGCCGAGGCCGCCGAAGAGGATGAGCCCGGCCACGTCGCCCCGCACGAGCAGATGCGCCACGGCCCACAGCAGCGTGCCGATCAGCATCGGGTGCCGCACCCGCTGCGACAGCGCGCCCTTCGCCATGCCGATCCCGAACACGTAGAAGGAAATCAGCATCAGCAGGTTGTTGACATGGCCCATCCAGGGCGGTGCGACCCACAACATAATGTAGTCGGACCGCTGATAGCCGATCACCATAAGGACAAGCCCGGCCAGAATCAGCACGGCGAAGATGCCCTTGGCGCCCTCGCCCAGCCAGTTGTCCAGAGTGGCGCGCTGCGCCGGGGAGACGCGTTTGAAAAGATGCGCCGACACCCACAGTCCGACACCGAGCGCCAGAAGCAGAAGACCGATCATCGTGCCTGTCCCTTTTTCCTCAATATCCGCAGTTGCGCTTCAGTATGCAGCTTTAGCGGGCGCTCGCCAGACCACAACCGCCGTCGCGCGGCCGGCGCGCGCCGCGTTAACCGTTTTTCACCGCTCCGCCCGCAGCCTTGGGCAATCACCGGTCCGCGTCCCGGGCCGGGCCACCGGAGTGTTCCGCCCCGCTCCCCCAGTTCGAGGTGCGACGATGAAACGGACGGTCCTTGCCCTTGCCCTGCTGACGCCCGCCCTGCTCGTGGCGCTGCCGGCGACCGCCCAGCAGGCGCCGCGATGCGCGCCGCGGGCGCAGATGCTCGACGTGCTTGAGCAGCGGTTCAGCGAAACCCGGCGCGCCATCGGGCTGACGAACAGCCACGCGGTGATGGAGCTCTACGCGTCCGACGAGAACGGCAGCTGGACGATCCTGGTCACCCTGCCCAACGGCATGACCTGCCTGGTCGGCGTCGGCACCGGCTACGAGACGCTGACCGAGCCGGCGCGGGGCGCCCCGACCTGACGCCGTTCGGGCCAACACGAGCCTGATCCGTCGCACCCTGGCCACCGTCCCGTCCCAAAAGCGCCAGAAGGCCTGCAAGGCCGTGACGTCGAGCGGGATCAGGAACGCGGGCATCGGGGCCAGCGCCAGCGCGGGCTCCGGCATCAAGGCCAGAATCGGCGTTGCAACAAGGGCTTTGGCACCGCCGACCCCGCCCTTCGACAGCCCCGCGATCAACACGGCGGGCACCGGGACCGCAAGCGACAGGACATCCGGCGTCACTGTGCCTGCCTGCAATTTGTCCGCGATACCTGTCTCTTACCCGACGCCGGCGCACCGGCACGGCACCGCCCGGCCCGCCCGGCCCGCCGGCGCCGCGCTTGCGTGAGGCATCCCGAAGCACTACGCCTGCGCCGAATCTGCAACCACCGGAGTGAGCCCAGAATGGCCAGACCCAAGATCGCCCTTGTCGGTGCCGGTCAGATCGGCGGAACCCTCGCCCATCTCGCCGCGATGAAGGAGCTGGGAGATGTCGTCCTGTTCGACATCACCGAGGGCATCCCCCAGGGCAAGGCGCTCGACATCGCGGAGTCCGGGCCGTCCGAAGGCTTCGACGCCCGGCTCAAGGGCACCAACGACTATGCCGACATTGCCGGTGCGGATGTCTGCATCGTCACCGCGGGGGTGCCGCGCAAGCCCGGCATGAGCCGCGACGATCTGCTGGGCATCAATCTCAAGGTCATGAAGGCCGTGGGCGAGGGCATCCGCGACAACGCCCCCGACGCCTTCGTCATCTGCATCACCAACCCGCTCGACGCGATGGTCTGGGCGTTGCGCGAATTCTCGGGCCTGCCCCACGACAAGGTCGTGGGCATGGCCGGGGTGCTGGACTCGGCGCGGTTCCGGCACTTCCTCAGCCTCGAGTTCGGCGTGTCGATGCGCGACGTCACCGCCTTCGTGCTGGGCGGGCATGGCGACACGATGGTGCCTCTGGTGCGCTATTCGACAGTGGCCGGCATTCCGCTGCCGGATCTCGTCGAGATGGGCTGGACGACGCAGGAAAAGCTCGACGCCATCGTCCAGCGCACCCGAGACGGCGGCGCCGAGATCGTGGGCCTGCTCAAGACCGGCTCGGCCTTCTATGCGCCGGCCACCTCGGCCATCGAGATGGCCGAGGCGTATCTGAAGGACCAGAAGCGCCTGCTGCCCTGCGCGGCCTGGTGCGACGGTCCCTTCGGGCTCAAGGGCCTCTATGTCGGCGTGCCCACGGTGATCGGCGCGGCCGGGATCGAGAAGATCGTCAGCTTCAAGCTGACGCGCGACGAGCAGGCGATGTTCGACAAGTCGGTCGAGGCGGTGCAGGGCCTGATTTCCGCCTGCAAGGGCATCGACCCCGCCCTGGCCTGAACGCCACAGCCGAGTCGCGCGGCGACGCGGGCGCAAGCCGAATTCGTGATCACACCCCAATTTGTGTGATCACGAAAACGGAAATTCGGTGCCGAAAGCGTCATTTTTCCTGCACGACGGTTTCGTGACCCGCCCCGGCGTGGCATGCAGTGCCAAAGCGGCCAAGCGGGGACAGCGGCGTGAACATCCATGAATATCAGGCGAAGGCGCTCCTTCGCAGTTTCGGGGCGCCGGTCGGGGCCGGTCGGGTGGTTCTGAACCCCCAGGAGGCCAAGACCGCCGCAGGCGAGCTCGAGGGCCCGCTCTGGGTCGTCAAGGCGCAGATCCACGCCGGCGGGCGCGGCAAGGGC